>NZ_CADFEH010000033.1:0-86800 GCF_902833155.1 Burkholderia sp. BCC1047
GCAGCATCACTACAACTGGCATCGAGCTCATAGCGCCATCGGCGGCATTGCGCCGATGGCGAGACTTCCTGCGTCGAGAAACAACCTCTTGACGCTTCACAGCTAGCTGTTGATTTGCATGGAATCCTGACCCACGATTTGCATTGAATTCTGACCCACCCCTTGGACCAGCTTTGCGGGTTATTCGGTGGGTATCTGGGTCTTCTTTCTCTCCTTTTTTGGCTGTGTCGTGCTGTTTCTGAAACGATAGCTATCGTTGCCTGTTTCTACAATGTGACAGTGGTGCGTGAGCCGGTCGAGCAGCGCCGTCGTCATCTTTGCATCGCCAAACACACTGGCCCATTCGGCGAAGCTCAGATTGGTCGTAATGATGATGCTGGTCCGTTCGTAGAGCTTGCTGAGCAGGTGGAACAGCAGAGCCCCGCCAGTCTGGCTGAATGGCAGATAGCCGAGTTCGTCCAGCACCACAAGATCCGCGTACACGAGTCGCGTTGCGAGCTGTCCAGGCTTGCCCACGAGCTTCTCCTGCTCGAGTGCGTTGACCAGTTCGATAGTGGAGAAGAAGCGCACGCGGCGGCGATGATGCTCAAGTGCCTGCACCCCGATTGCGGTTGCCAGATGGGTCTTTCCAGTGCCAGGTCCACCCACCAGAACGATGTTGTGCGCCGAGTCGATGAACTCACACTCGTACAACTGGCGCACCAGCGCTTCGTTGGCGTCGCTGCAACTGAAGTCGAAGCCGCCGATGTCGCGATACGCCGGGAAGCGTGCCGCCTTCATCTGGTACGCGAGTGAGCGCACTTCGCGCTCTGCGATTTCTGCCTTGAGCAACCCGGCAAGCACCAGCGAAGCTGACTTGTAGGCCGGCGAGTCCTGCGCCGCGAGTTCGCCTAGCGCCTGGGCCATCCCGTGCAGCTTGAGTGACTTGAGCATCTGCATCATGACGTCAGGCTGCATGGTTGTCCTCCCGGTCCCTTAGACGGTCGTAGCGGCCCACGTTGGCCTGTGGCTCAACCGTTAGTGCAAAGGCCTGTGGCGTCTGCAGCGGCGGCACAGGCGGGCTGTCGAGCAGCCGGCTCAGGATGTTCAGCACTGTCTGCTTGTTCGGTGCGCCGGCCTCGAACGCCAGCTCGACGGCAGTGAGCACCATCTGTTCGTCGTGCAGCAGGACCAGCGCCAGAATCTCGACCATCTCCCGGTCGCCGCCGGGGCGCTTCAGCAGCACGCCCTGCAGCTTGCGGAAGCCATCTGGAAACCCGGCGAATGGCGCGCCATTGCGAAGCGCTCCCGGTTTGCGCTGCAGGACTGCCAGATAGTGACGCCAGTCGTAGATGGTCTCGCCGTGGTCATGGCTGCGGTTGATACGCCGCTCGTGCTCGGCAATCACCTGACCTTCGGCGGCAAAGACGAGCTTTGCGGCGTAGACACGCAGGCTGATGGGCCGGTTGGCGAACGACGCGGGCACGCTATACCGGTTGCGCTCGAAGTTCACGAGGCAGGTTGGTGAGACACGTTTGGTGTGTTCGACAAAGCCGTCGAACGGCTGGCCGACCGGCATCAGGTGCGGCCGCTCGGCCGACCACGCATCCCATATTGTTGTGTCCTGCTCCGGGTGCCGTGTCTGTTGCCACAGCAGCACGCACTGATCGGCCAGCCAGTCGTTGAGCGCGGCGAGCGAACCGAACGCCGGGGCCTTCTGCCAGAGCCGGTGGCGGCTGTCCTGGACGTTCTTCTCGATCTGCCCCTTCTCCCAGCCGGAGGCGACGTTGCAGAACTCGGCGTCAAACAGGTAGTGGCTCACCATTGCGCTGAACCGCGCATTGACCTCGCGGACCTTGCCGGGGCGCACCCTGTCGACGGCGGTCTTCATGTTGTCGTAGATGCCGCGCCGCGGAATGCCGCCCCAGGCCACGAACGCGTGATGATGCGCGTCGAATAGCATCTCGTGGGTCTGCAGAAGGTAGGCACGCAGGAAGAACGCCCGGCTGTGACTGAGCTTGAGCTGCGCGACCTGCAGCTTGGTGCGCTCGCCATTGATGACGGCCCAGTCCTCGCTCCAGTCGAACTGGAACGCTTCGCCAGCGGCAAACCGGAGGGGAACGAATGTCCCGCGCCCGGTCGTCCTTGCCTGCTCGTGCTGTTCCTGTCGCCAGCGTCGGGCAAACGCCGCAACGCGATCATAGGAGCCGGTAAAGCCCAGCGCACAGAGATCCGCGTGAATCTGCTTCAGGGTTCTTCGCTGTTTGCGAGGCCGGCCAGCTTCAGTCTTGAGCCAGCCTGCGAGCTTCGCTGCGAACCCGTCGAGCTTGCTCGGGGTGTGGCGCTCGGGATAGGCCGGCAGGACGGTGCCAGCCCGTATGTAGCGCCTGACCGTGTTTCTGGACACGCCAAGCCGTTTGGCAATCTCGCGCAACGAGACATGATCGCGAAAGTGCCAGCGTCGGATGATGCTCAATATAGCCACGTCGATCACTCCGTTCCCCTGCCCGTTGCCGAGCAGGTCAGTGTTCTACGTGGGTCAATATTCGATGCAAATTACTGCGTAGGGTGGGTCAGGATTCCGTGCAAATCAACAGCCGGCGCGCTGTCGCTCGGCGACCTCGTGCTGTTCAACACGCTGCTGCTGCAACTGAACCTGCCGTTCGACATGCTCGCGCGCTCGATCGACGAGAGTGTGCGCTCGCGCGCGGCGCTCGTGCCGTTCACTGCGCTGTGGACGGCGCCCGAGGAGCGGCAGGTGTCGCACGCGTCGGCGTTCGTGCCGCGCGAAGGGCGCATCGTGTTCGAGCGCGTCGGCTATGCGTACGGCAACGGACGCGGCGTGCGTGACATCGACTTCGTGGCCGAGCGCGGCGGCATCACGTTCATCGTCGGCGAAACCGGCGCGGGGAAGTCGACCGTCTTCAAGCTCGTGCTGAAATCGATCGAGCCGACCGACGGACGCATTCTGATCGACGGCATCGATCTCGCGACGATCGACCGCGCCGACTGGTACGGCGCGGTGGCCGTCGTGCCGCAGGACGTCGTGCTGCTGAACGAAAGCCTGGAGGACAACATCCTGCTCGGCCGCCCGCGCGATGCGCAGCGCCTGCGCGACGCGGCCGCGAAGGCCACGATCCTGCCGTTCATCGACGGCTTGCCGGACGGGTTCCGCACGACGGTCGGCGAGCGCGGACTGAAACTGTCTGGCGGCGAGCGTCAGCGTATCGCGATCGCCCGCGCGCTGTACGGCAATCCGACCGTGCTGTTTCTCGACGAGGCGAGTTCCGCGCTCGACGAAGCCACCGAGCGCGACATCATGGGGCACGTGCGGCTGCTGGCCCGCGACGTCACGGTGATCGCGATCACGCACCGGCGCTCGGTCATCGGGCCGACCGACAAGGTCGTGCGGCTCGGCCAGGCACGCCTGCCGGCCTGATGCCGGTACCTGGGCGGCTTACCCGCGCATCGGCGGGTTGAGCCGCGCGAACGCCGCCTGCCGGCGATACGGGAAGTACGGATACGGCGCTTCCACCGCGCTCACGGCGTCGAGCTTCGCGACCTGCGCATCCGTCAGCGCCCAGCCGACCGCACCGAGGTTCTGCCGCAACTGTTCCTCGTTGCGCGCGCCGACGATCACCGACGACACGGTGGGCCGCTGCAGCAGCCAGTTCAGCGCGATCTGCGGCACCGTCTTGCCGGTTTCCTCCGCGATCGCGTCGAGCGCATCGACCACGTCGTACAGGCGTTCGTCGTCGACCGGCGGCCCGTAGCTGGCCGTTTCATGCAGGCGGCTGCCTTCGGGCAGCGGCGCATTGCGCCGGATCTTGCCCGTGAGCCGGCCCCAGCCGAGCGGGCTCCACACGAGCGCGCCGAGGCCCTGGTCGGCGCCGAGCGGCATCAGATCCCATTCATAGTCGCGGCCGACGAGCGAGTAGTACACCTGGTTCGCCACGTAGCGCGACCAGCCGTGCCGGTCGGCCGCCGCGAGCGACTTCATGATTTGCCAGCCGGCGAAGTTCGACACGCCAATGTAGCGCAGCTTGCCCGCGCGCACGAGATCGTCGAGCGTCGACATCACTTCCTCGACCGGCGTGCCCGCATCGAACGCGTGCAGTTGCAGCAGGTCGATGTAGTCGGTGTCGAGGCGGCGCAGCGCGTCGTCGACGGCACGCACCAGCCGTGTGCGCGACGTGCCCGCGTCGTTCGGGCCGTCGCCGGTCGGCAGGCCTGTCTTGGTGGAGATCAACACCTGGTCGCGGCGCCCCTTGAGCGCGGCGCCGAGCACGCGCTCGGACGCGCCGTCGGAATACACGTCGGCCGTGTCGAACAGGTTGACGCCGGCTTCGAGACAGATGTCGATCAGGCGGCGCGCTTCGTCGACGCCGGTATGGCCCCATGCGCCGAACAGTGGCCCGGTGCCGCCGAAGGTGCCGGCGCCGAAGCTCAGGACGGGGACCTTGAGGCCGGAGCGGCCGAGCGTACGGTATTCCATGTGCATTTCCTTTCGTCGTATGGGCGCGGCGCGGCCGCGCGTCGATCGTCAGGCGACCACTGTACCGTTTGCGCCTTGCCCGGATAATCCCGAAGATGGCGAAAATATTCTTCGGAAGGAGCGAACAATGCTGCTCGACAACCTCGCGCTGTTCCTGCGCATCGTGGAGAAGGGCGGGCTGGCCGCGGCGGGCCGCGAGGTCGGCCTTTCGCCGGCCACGGTGTCCGAGCGGCTGACGGCGCTCGAGCGTCACTACGGCGCGGCGCTGCTCACGCGCACGACGCGCGCGATCAGCCTGACCGACGAGGGGCGCATGCTGGTGGACGGCGCGCGCCGCCTGCTGGCCGAGGCCGACGAACTCGAAAGCCGTGTGCGGCTGGGCGTGCAGACGCTGTCGGGGCCCGTGCGGCTGAGTGCGCCGGCCGATCTCGGGCGCGAGCGCGTCGTGCCGGTCCTCGATGCGTTCCTGGCCGAGCATCCGGGCGTGACGGTCGACCTGCATCTCGGTGACGGGTATGTCGACCTCGTCGGGCAGGGGCTCGATTTCGCGATCCGTCGCGGCACGCTGGCGGATAGTTCGTTGCGCAGCCGTTTGCTCGGCCGTGCGCGGCGCGTGGTGTGCGCGGCGCCCGCGTATCTCGCCGCACACGGCACGCCGACTCACCCGGACGAACTCGCCGCGCACGACTGCATCGTGATGCGCTTCGGCCAGGAGCTGTATGCCGAATGGCCGTTCAGCATCGATGGCGCACTGAAGCGCGTGGTGGTGCGCGGCCGGCGCGTCGCCAACGACGGCGCGCTAGTGCGCGCATGGTGCGTCGCGGGGCACGGCGTCGCGCTGAAATCGCTGGTCGACGTCGAACGGGATCTGGCGTCGGGCGCGCTCGTCGAGGTGCTCGGCGCGTTCTCGCCGGGTGATGTGGATTTGCAGATCGTCTATCCGGGTAGCGTCGCGCAGCCGCGGCGCGTGCGCGCGTTGATCGACAGGCTGGCGGAGGCGCTCGCGTAACAGCGCGTTCCCCGCGCGGCCTGCGAGACGTTGCGACGGCGATCTCGCCGCGATCGCGTCGAATGCGCGACGGTGCTTGCGGGCGCGCGGCATCGCAGGCTGAAACCGCTGTTCGAGCCCATTGCCCACATTTCGTCATTTAGCTAATATTCAAAACGTTAAACGAAGCCGAACCCCATGGACGACGTCACCCGCATCAGCGCCTTGGCCAACGAAAGCCGTCTGGCCGTGCTGCGCTGGCTGAAGCAGCCCCGCAAGCATTTCCCGCCGCAACCGCACGGCGACTTCGACAAACTCGGCGTGTGCTGCACGTACATCACCGAAAAACTCGGCATCGCGCCGGCCACGACCACGCGCCACATGCGCATCCTCGCGGACGCCGGGCTCGTGCAGGCGACCCGCGTCGGCAAGTTCACGTACTACAAGCGGATCGACGGCGCGCTGCAGCAGCTCGGCCGCGATCTCTCACAACTCTGATCCTGACCGAGGCACCGACATGGACGAACTCGCCCTGCTGGCCGACGCCGACCGGCGCGCGCACGCGTATTTGGCCGCAACGAACGAGCGGCGCGCGTTTCCCGATGCGGCAGCATTGGCCGGCCTTGCCGCGTTCGACGAAGCATTGCCCGATACGGGCCGCCCGGCCGACGACGTGTTGCGTCTGCTCGACAAGCACGGCACGCCCGCGACGGTCGCATCGAACGGCCCGAACTACTTCGGCTTCGTGATCGGCGCGACGCTGCCGGCTGCGGCGGCGGCCGAGCGGCTGATGCTCGCGTGGGACCAGTGCGCGTCGTCGTACGCGAATTCACCGGTGGCCGCGACACTCGAGCGCCAGGCCGCGCGCTGGGTCGTCGAGGCGCTCGGATTGCCCGAGGGCAGCGCGGTCGGCTTCGGCACGAGCGCGACGGCCTGCACGCTCGTCGCACTGGTGGCCGCGCGACGCGCGTTGCTCGCACGCAAGGGCTGGGATATCGATGAAGACGGCCTGATCGGCGCGCCCGAGGTGAAAGTCGTGATTTCCGCGCTTGCGCACATCACGGTGAAGAAGGCGCTGCGCGTGCTCGGCTTCGGGATGAAGCGCATCGTCGTCGCGCCGGTGGACGCGCACGGCCGGATCGACCCGGCGCAGTTGCCGCCGCTCGACGACATGACGATCTTCTGCGTACAGGCCGGCGAAGTGAACACCGGCGAATTCGATCCGTTCGCGGCATTGATTCCGCCCGCGAAGGCGGCCGGCGCGTGGGTGCACGTGGACGGCGCGTTCGGCCTGTGGGCGCGGGCATCGTCGAAGCGCGCGCTGACGGACGGCATCGACGGCGCGGACAGCTGGACGACCGACGGTCACAAATGGCTCAACACGCCGTACGACGGCGCGATGGTGATCTGCCGCGACGCGGCCGCGCTCGCCACCGCGATGAACAGCGACGCCGTGTACCTGAGCGGTGCGCAGGATGCGCAGAAGAACCTGAACCTCGAATTCTCGCGACGCGCGCGCGGCATTCCCGTATGGGCCGCGCTGCGCTCGCTCGGCCGCGCCGGCGTCGCGACGATGATCGAGGGGCATTGCGCGCAGGCGGCGCGGGTCGCGAACGGCCTGCGGGCCGCCGGCTACGACGTGCTGAACCGCGTCGTGCTGAACCAGGTGCTCGTACGCGCGGGCACCGATGAGGAAACGGCGGCGATTCTCGAAGCCGCGCAGGCGTCGGGCGACGTGTGGTTCGGCGCGACCGTGTGGCAGGGGCGGCCGGCGTTCCGGATCAGCGTGTCGTCGTGGCGCACCGAGGATGCGCACATCGATCGTCTCGTCGCATTGCTGACGAAGCTGCGCGGCGTGCACGTGGGTTGAGTGTCATGCGTCGTTCTCCGTTCTCCGTCTGAATGGTTGCGTGCGCAACTGTATGGCCTTCGATGAAATGCAGCGCAACCGGCGGGGCTTGCGACACCTCTGCGAGCGTGAAAATATCGGACAATAGCGGTTCTGCGCGGGCCGCGCCGGCACCGCGTCCAACCGAAGCATTCACGCTTGCGAGCTCCCCATGTCGACTCCCTTTCCCCGGGAATTGCTGAAGGCCGCCGATATCGCGAAGATGGAACCCACGCGCGCGGTGCATTCGCTCAATCCCAATGCCGTGCGTCTCAAGCGGCAGCTCAGCGACCTGACCGGCCTGACGCAATTCGGCGTTCACCTGCTCACGCTGATGCCTGGCCACGAATCGGCCGAATATCACCGTCATCTGTACGAAGAAGAGTTCGTATACGTGCTGTCCGGCACTGGCGCGGTGACGATCGGCGAGCACGCCAGTGAAATCGGGCCCGGCGATTTCATCGGCTTTCCGCGCGGCGGCGAAGCGCATACGGTGCAGAACACCGGCGAGGCGCCGCTCGAGTTGCTCGTCGGCGGGCAGCGGCTCGAACACGACGTGTGTGAATATCCGCGAATCGGCAAGCGGCTTTATATCGCGGGCGAGCTCGAAGAGTATGTCGAGCTGCCGAAACAGCCGTGACGGTCGATTGCACGTCATCTACGAGGTGGGCTGTTCGTTCAATGGGCGTGCTGGACGGTCGCGGGATGGTGCGTGCACGTCAACTACACGATGACGTCCCGTTTCGGGCGACTTGAGCGACATCGCGAAGCAGCGAGGATTGCAAGCGCAGCCACGCCAGATTCGCGATTCGTGCGCCGAACGCGCCTGGTTTCAATGGAATGACTGCAGCCGGCGGCTGCCTGCATCGATGCGTCAGATACCTTTTCTTGCTTTCGCGCTCGCGGCGCTCGTGCCCGGCCTGGTGTGGTCGTATTTGGCCGACGATCCCGGGTCGCTCAAATATTCCGTTCCAATCGCATACCTCGGTACGGCAGCGTTCGCCATTCCGCAATATCTGCTGGTCACGAAATACTGGCGCGTTTCCGTGATTTCGTCGTGCCTGTGCGGCAGCATCACGGGGTTGCTGACGTGGATTGCCACTTATTTCATTTACACGTCCAGCTGGGACGACGACGTTTTCAAGGGCGGCTTGTCGCTCGTTTTGGGGTTACTGGCGTTCCTGGGCCTGGGGGCCGCGGCGGGCTTTGTGTTCTGGCTGATGCATCGTTGGCAGCGATCCAAAGGATGAATTCGCTTTTCCGCGACCCCGTCGCGCTTATGATGCGGGAACGCCACCAAGAGGGTCCCAAGCCATGGACGCGCCGCTCCCGCCGATGTCTGCACCGATTGCCGAAACCACATCTGAAACCGAAGCCTCCGGCGAGCCGCGCGCGTCGCGCGTGCACCGGCCGGTCGCGCTCGTGACCGGCTCGACGTCGGGGATCGGGGCGGCCGTCGCGCGTCGCCTCGCGGCCGACGGCTACGCGGTGATCCTGCATTCGCGCAGCTCGGCCGACACCGGGCGCGCGATGGCGCGCGAACTCGGCGGCGCGTATGTGCAGGCCGATCTCGCCGACGATGCCGAACGCGTGCGGCTGATCCGCGACGCGCTTGCGGTGCACGGGCGGCTCGACGTGCTCGTCAACAACGCGGGTATCAGTCGCATGATTCCGCATGACGACCTCGCGGCGGCCACACCCGACGTGTGGCGCGAGATGCATGAAATCAACGTGATCGCGCCGTTCCGGCTGGTGGCCGAAGCGGAGGCCGCGCTGCGCGAGGCGGCGTCGCACGGGCGGGCCGGGTGCGTCGTAAACGTCAGCTCGCATGCGGGCGTGCGGCCGAAAGGCGCATCGATTCCGTATGCGGCGGCGAAGGCCGCGCTCAATCACACAACGCGGCTGCTCGCGCGCACGCTCGCTCCCGCGATTCGCGTCAATGCGGTCGCGCCGGGGCTCGTCGATACGCCGCTGACCGCCGACTGGACGGAAGCACAGCAGCTCTGGCGCGAGCGCGCGCCGATGCGTCGCGCGGCGACGCCGGACGACATCGCGCAGACGGTCGCGATGCTCGTCGCGTCCGATTACGTGACGGGCGAGATCGTGATGCTAGACGGCGGGTTGAATCTGACGTGATGGGGTGACGCGGCGGCGCGCGGGCATTGCGTATTGCGCATCCGCCGGCGCCGTTCGAAGCGCTCGCGATCAGCCGAGGTTCGACCGCAGCCGCGCGAGCGCCTGATCGTGCGTGCGCTCGAACTTGAGCGGCGTGACCGAGATATACCCTTCGCCGAGTGCGACCGTTTCCGAATCCGCGTCGTCGTCGCGCGGTGCGCGCGCGAGCTTCAGCCAGTGATAGTCGATCTCGCGCGGATCGCGTCCCGACACGATCTCGACGCCCTGCAGCGTGCCGGCACCCTGGTTCGTCACCTTCAGGCCGCGCACGTCGTCGGCCGGCCGCGGCGGGAAATTCACGTTGAGGCACGCGTCGCTGTCCCAGCCGGCGGCGACGAGCCGGCGGATCACGTCCGGCGCATGCGCGAGCGCGGTGCCCCACGGCACCGCGTTGCGGTCGATGAAGGCCTGGCTCAGCGCGATGGCCGGTACGCCGACCAGCATGCTCGTCATCGCCGCGCCGACCGTGCCGGAAAACACCGTTTCGGTGCCGAGGTTCGCGCCGCGATTCACGCCGGACAGTACGACGTCGGGCCGCGCGCCCTTCATCAGGTGGCTGACCGCGATCGCGACGCAATCGCCGGGCGTGCCGCGCACCGCGAAGCGCCACTCGCCCTTGCGATGCACGCGCAGCGGTTCATGCAGACTCAGCGAATGCGATGTGCCGCTCTGGTCCTCGGCTGGAGCCACGATCCACACTTCGCGCGCGAGTTGCGTGGCGACCTGTTCGAGTATGTCGAGGCCGGGAGCGTCGAATCCGTCGTCGTTGGTGAGCAGGACACGGTCGAACAGCGGGCGGGTTGCTTGCATCGGGACGATCCTCGTGAAGGGCAATGACAGGGAGGTGCGGTGTGGCGCAAGCCACAAGGCTAGCACTCCGGCGCGAGGATCGTCGTGTCGCGCCGGCTGCGCCGGCCGGCGCGGACGCGAAAACGGGCGCATCGCGCGCCCGTTCGTCGTGTCGTGGAATGTGCCTGCCGGCGCGGCAGTCCGGACCCGTTCAGCCGAGCAGGTAGCGCAGCAGGCCGGCCGACGCGACGCCGACGATGACCGTCGGCAGGATCGACAGGCGTGTCGCCGCGACGAGCGTGATCGCGAGCGCGAGCAGGTCGGCCGGGCGCGTCGACACGAACGCCGGCGCGATCACCGAGATCAGCACGCAGCCGGGCACGTTCTCCATCACCGACGCCATCCGCGGGCTCAGCGTGCGGTTGCGCAGCAGCACGTAGCCGAGAATGCGCGACAGGTAGGTGGTCGACGCCATCAGCACGATCGTCGCGACGGTGCCGAAATCCGGAAGCTCAGGCATCGCGTGGCTCCCACAGCAGCGCGGCGACGAGCCCCGCGCAGGCGCCGGCCGCGACATACCACGCACCGGGCAGCGCGAGATGGGTGGCCGCCGCGACGACGAGGCTCACGAACCACGGGCGGCTCGCACGCACGCCTTTCCACATCCCGCGCAGCAGCACCAGAAACACGGCCGTGAACGCCATGTCGAAGCCGTACTGTTCGACGTCGCCGATCGTCGGGCCGACCGCCGCGCCGAGCGTCGTCATCGAGATCCACGTCAGGTAGAGTCCCACGCAGATGCCCGCGTAATAGGGCACGCTGATATGCGTGGCCGAGCGCTCGCGCGCGTCGGCGAGCGACATCGCCCAGCTCTCGTCGCACATGAAGAACAGCGCGACGAACGCGCGGCGGCGCGGCAGGCGGCGGATATACGGCTCGAACGCGGCGCCCATCAGGATGTGGCGCGAATTCACGAGGAACGACATCGCGACGATCAGCGCGATGTGCGGCGGCGACGTCCACAGATGGATCGCCGCGAATTCGGAGCCGCCGCCGAAGTTCAGGCCCGTCATCATCGGCACCTCGAACAGGCTCAGCCCTTTCTGCGCGGCCTGCGCGCCCAGCACGAGCGCGAACGGCACGAAACCCAGCATGACGGGCAGCGCCGCGCGCAAACCGCGACCCATCTCGGCGACATAGGCGGGCCTGTCGCGAAGCCCGGACGACGTTGAAACGCTACTGCTCATTACTCCTCCTTCGGGGGAGGAATTGTCTGCTTTTTTGACTCGAATCGGGTTGCGTTGTCGCCAGATTTTTCTCAGAATTTGGCATTGAACGTGTGATACGAGAATTTTTTGGAATCGGATGCCAAATGAAACTTGACGCTATCGACCGCCGGATCCTGAGCGCGCTGCAGCGCGACGGCCGCATGCAGAACGTGGAGCTCGCGCAGGAGGTCGGGCTGTCGCCGTCGCCGTGTCTGCGGCGCGTGCGGTTGCTCGAGGAGGCCGGCGTGATCGAGAAATACGTGGCCGTGCTGAATCCCGCGAAGGTCGGCAAGGGGCTGACGATCTTCACGCGCGTGTGGCTGAAGGGGCAGGACGCGGAATCGGTGAACCGTTTCGCCGAGGCCGTCCAGCACATGCCGGAAGTCGTCGAATGCCACCTGATGGCCGGCGACTGCGATTTCCTGCTGCGCGTCGTCGCGGCCGACATCGACGATTACCGGCGCTTCCAGATGGAATACCTGACGCGCATTCCCGGCGTGCTGAGCGTGAAGACCGACATTCCGATGCAGAAGGTCAAGCTCACGTCGGCGCTACCGACCTGACGCAGAGCGGGGCGTGCGGCGATGCATCGACGAGCGGTCATTGCGCCGTGACAATCGCCCGATAAACTGATGGGGTGAGTCGCATCGCACGTATTGCCGGTGCGGTCGCACGCTGGTCGATGTGCAAGCAACTAACGGTCAATGCCGACGCGATCGGCCGAACGGCGCCGCATGGCGCGCCGGGTCGTGCGTCGACGCGAATGCGTTTCTTCCTGTCGAGCCCTACATGCAGCCATTCGATACGCCGTGGAATTCGCTGGAAATCGTCAAGCTCGTGCTCGGCGTGCTGACGCCGTTGTCGGTCGCCTGTCTCGGCTGGCTCGTCGCGCGCCGGCTCAAGCGGCTCGAACTCGTGCAGTGGACCAACCAGCGGCTGATCGAGAAGCGGCTCGCGCTGTACGACACGGTCGCGCCGCAGCTCAATGCGCTGCTGTGCTTCTACACGTGGGTCGGCTACTGGAAGGACATCTCGCCGGACGACGTGATCCGCGCGAAGCGCGACCTCGACCGCACGTTCCACATCTACCGCTACCTGTTCGACGACGACGTGTACGACGCGTATCACACGTTCATCCATGCGCTGTTCGAGATGCATACGGGGCCGGGCCGCGACGCGCGGATCCGCTCGCTGATCCAGGCGCCCGACGGCGACCGCAGCGTGCACGGCTCGTACGCATGGAAGCCGGTGTGGTCCGAGCGTTTCTCGACCGCGAACGTCGTGCCGAAGGACGACGTGCTGCGGCACTACACGCAACTGATGGAGCGGCTGCGCGTCGCGTTGGGTGCGACGCGCTGACGGCTTGTGCGCGCTGGGCCTCGCGCGTCATGCCGGTATCGAAAACCGCCACCGGGCGGCGCGGATTCGCACCCTCGCGCATGAACCGGATGCGGTGCGCGGCTGCGGCTGCCATGCTCACGCCATGTCCACTCACGCGAGGTTCGCATGGTCGTCGACACCCGCCGCCAGCCGTCCCTGGTCCGCTCGCCCGGCGCACGCCTCGGGCGCCGCTTTTCCACCGGTTCTCCAGAATCGCTTGCCGTGCCGTTGCCGGTCGAACCGGAAATCGGCGACATCGTCTTCATCCGCGTCACCGTGCGGCCGTTTCTCGAAGTGGCGAGCGCGACGCGCTCATGGACGAATCACGTTGGCATCGTCGTCGGCGGGCGCGGCGGCGACGTGCTGATCGCGGAGAGCACTTTTCCGCTGTCGCGCGTCACGACGATGTCGCGGTTTCTCGCGCGCTCCGATCGCGGCGCATGCGTGATCGCGCGGCTGAAGCAGCCGCTCGATGCCGCGCAGCGACGCCGGCTCGTCGACGCGGCGATGCGCAGGATCGGCGTGGTGTACGACACGGGTTTCAATCTCGCGTCGCGCCGGCAGTTCTGCTCGCGTTTCGTGCGCGAGATCGTGCGCGATGCCACGCGGATCGTGCTCGGCGACGTCGAGACCTTCGACACGCTGTTGCGCCGGAATCCCGATCATCCGCTCGGTTTCTGGAAGATCTGGTACTTCGGCCGGATTCCGTGGCGTCGCCGCACGGTGACGCCGGCGAGCTTGCTCGATAGCGACCAATTGCGTGTCGTGGCGGATACGCGCGAGCGTAACGCGGATGCGTGAGCAAGGGACCTGGTACTACGGATTCTCGACGGGCTAGTTCCGCCCCGCGACCGCGAGCCGCGCCGCCAGCCCCACGAACACCGACGCGAGCAGATACTGCGGCACCTTCGACGGCCGGCGGCGCGCGCCGATCCGCTGGCTCAGCCGGCTCGCGGAGAGAATCACCGCGCCGTTCACGACGATCCCGATCAGGTTCAGCACCGTCGCGAGCACGAGAATCTGCACGGCGATCGAACCGTGCTCGGGTCGCACGAACTGCGGGAACAGCGCGAGCACGAACAATGCCATCTTCGGGTTCAGCAGGTTCGTCGTCAGCCCTTGGCGAAAGATCGTCGCGGTCGAATGCCTACGTTGCGACGCGACGGGCGATAGCGCGGTCGCATCCGAACGGAACGTCTTCCACGCGAGATACAGCAGATATGCGGCGCCTGCGAAACGCACCGCGTCGTACGCGAGCGGCACCGCGACGAAGAGCTGCGACAGACCGAGCGCGGCCGCGAGCGCGTGGCAGTAGGTGCCGGCCTGAATGCCCGCGAGCGTCGCGAAGCCGGCGCGCGGCCCCTGGCTCACGCTGCGGGACGCGATCAGCAACATGTCGGGGCCGGGCGTAACGGTCAGTGCGAGACACGCGCCGGCGAACAGCGCGAGCGTGGAGAGGTCGATCATGGCAGTCCCTTTTGCTGGTGCGGCGTAAAAGGGAACTCAGTTTAGGAGGGCGCGCGAGGCCGGTCAATCGAGCGAACGGACGATGGCCACACGGCACGGATCGCGTGACGCATGCATCGCGCATGCGCGTCCCGCACCTCACTCACTGTTTGCGACAGGCCACCTGATAGTCGATCACGGTATTCGCGGATGGCCGGTCCGGCTCTCCGCCCACCGTCGTGACGCCGAGCACGCCGGCCGCGTTCCGATAGCGCAGCGCGCAATACCCCACTCCGGTGCCCGAACATGCTTCGGCTTCGACGATGCCGTGCTTCGCGAGCGTTGCCGCGCCGTCCATCGCGTCCGGCTTCTCGCGCGGACGCAGCGGCTGCCAGCCATGCGCGATCAGTATCTTGCGTGCCGCGTCGAGCGGCTTGCCGTACACGTTCGGCACGACCGCGTGGCCGTTGCAGTGTGTGCTTTCGGTGGCGACGCGGGTCAGCCGCAGTTCGCCGTTTTGTTCGTGCAGTTCGCCGACGGGCGGCGCCGGGCCGTCGCCGCCCCAGATCAGCAGCGCGCCGCTCTCCAGCCGGTCGGCCGAGCCGAGCTGCCAGCCCGCCTTGCGCGCCGTATAGCCGAGTGCGACGAGTGTGGTGCCGTCGAATACGCCGATATTGCCGTTGCGCGCGAAACAGATCGCGCTCGTGCCTGCGTTGAATCCGCTCGCGAAGGTCACGACCGTGTAGCGCCCGAGCGATGCCTCGGACGTCACGATCCAGTCGCGCTGCGCGACTTCGCGGCCGGCCGCCGTGGTCGTTTTCGCGCGATATCGCGTGCAGAACGGATCGAGCGAACCGCCTTCAGGCGAGCGCGGCAGCGTGCCGAGCGGCACGAGCGACGCCCCGGCGATATCGGAGCCCGTGCGCAGCGGCTCGGCCGATGCCGTGCCGCCGTACGTGGCACCCGCCAATACCGCGATCGAAACAATCGAAGCAAGCGGGCGGGCGAGCGGTGACGCAATGGAAAGAAACACGCAGGCTGTCTCCGGGGAAAGTGGGACGGGCGCGGCAATCGCGCTTTTTCGCCCGTCTGTCACGGTCGCGCGCACCGCCTGGCGGCACGCGCGCGCGTGCCGCCACCGACTCAGCCCTTCGCGACCACGTCGATGCGCAGCGCATCGCCGCCCGCGACGATCGCCAGCAGACGATCGACGTTCGGGTGCGCGCCCGGACGATTACGTGCATCGGCCGTATGTTCGGCGAACACCGCCAGGCCGTGTTCGGCCGCCTTCGCGTCGAGCGTGCCGAACGCCTGCTTCAGATAGTGGTACACCGCGAGCGAGCCCTGCTTGCCCGGCTGGTTCTCGATGGTCGCGACCACGTCGCCGTTCGCGCCGACGAGATCGATGCGCGCGATGCCGTCGATGGCCGGCAGTTGCGCGAGGTTGTCCTTGAATACTTGGGTCGGTTGAATCACTGAAAACACTCCGTCGGTTCGGTCATGGGCCAAGGTGCGTGGCCGGCCGTATCTTATCCGATCGGCTTAGGGGCGCCGGCCGTGCGCCACGCGAGCGGCGCATCCGCGAGCCACAGCGCGCTGCCCGTCAGCATCGCGACCCGCAACCCGGCCGCACAGCCGCCGCAGCGTCGTACAGCGCGTCCGGCATCGCGACGCCGAATACCGCGCCGATCATCCGCGTCACCTTCGCCAGCGATGCCGCCGTGCCGGCGAGTGCGGCGTCACGGTCGCCCGTTTCCGGTCAGCGCGCCCGCGTCGCGCGAGCGCTCGATATCGGGGCTGCGATACGCATGCTCGGGAATCTCGGCGAGCCGCGACGCATGCACCTGTCGCGGCGCCAGCCCGTAGAACTTCTGGAAGCTCATGATCAGCGGCGACCACTTGTCCGGATCGATGCGGTCCGGATGACCCTCCATCAGCAGGTCGGGGTGCACGTGCACCCGCTGGATGCGCAGCTCGAACACGCGAATGCGGCCGCGGAGGTCGGGCATGTCGTCGCCGATTCCGTATGTGGCCGCGACGACCGCCTCCATATGCACCGGACATTCAAGCGCGCGCGGCGGCGCGACCGTTTGCGACGCGGCCTCGGTAAACCCGGCCGTGCCGAACTTGTCGGGTTCGAATACGTAGCCTTTCGCGCGCTTGCCGTCGGGCACCGGATACGTGCCGGTCGTGCGCGCGATCCGGTCCACCGCGTCCGCCTGCGCCGACGATGGCAGGTTCAGCACGCATTCGCCGGTGCGCAGCAGATTGCGGGTGGTCTGCGAGCTGGCGGCGATGCCGATCACGCTGCGCCAGCCGAGCCAGAAGGCCGACGAGATCGGCGCGAGATTGGCCGTACCGTTTTCGTTCAGCGTGCTGACCAGCACGACGGGCGTGCCGAAGTAGAGGATGTTCGGTTCGGTGACGCAATGCGGCGCATTCATGGTCGAGTTCTTCGTTGACGGGATGGGTTCACATGCTGATCCCGTCTCGTCGGCGCGGCGCTCCGAATCTTGTCGTGTCATTCACGAAACGTGCGTGCACAGGCGTCGCCCGCGCCGCGCCGGACCGAGCCGGCAATGCACGGGCTTTTCCGCTACAGTAAGAAATCGAAGGCCGCGCCCGCCTGCATCACGCCGGCGCGCGCAGTCACGTTCCGCCAACGCACACGAGGGCCTGATGGACACCGAGCAACGCTACACCGCCAACGCGCCGACCCGCGCGGAAGTCGACGCACTGGGCGGCGCAACCGTCATCGAATTCGGCGCGAACTGGTGCGGGATCTGCGCAGGCGCGCAACCCGCGATCACGGCGTCGTTCTCCGCGCATCCTGCCGTGCGGCACCTGAAGATCGAGGACGGCCCCGGCCGTCCGCTCGGTCGCTCGTTCGGCGTGAAGCTGTGGCCGACGCTGGTATTCCTGCGCGATGGGGTCGAAGTTGCGCGCGTCGTGCGCCCCGCCGACGCGAAGCAGATCGAAGCCGACGGCTTCGCCGCGCTGGGCTGAGGTCACGACGATGCAACAGGCCATCACGCACGTCGGCGTCGATACGCGCGGCAGCGGCCTCGTCGAAGTCACGCAGCAGGTGCGTGCGTTCGTCGACCAGCAGGCGATCCGCACCGGCCTGCTCACCGTGTTCTGCCGCCACACGTCGGCGTCGCTGCTGATCCAGGAGAACGCGGATTCGTCGGTGCAGCGCGATATCGAACGCTATTTCGCGACGCTCGCGCCCGAGGACGACACGCGCTACGAGCACGACACCGAAGGCGCCGACGACATGCCCGCGCATCTGCGCACGGCGCTCACGCAGGTGCAGTTGTCGATTCCGGTCGAGCACGGGCGCATGGTGCTCGGCACGTGGCAGGGGATCTATCTGTTCGAGCATCGCCGCGCGGCGCACCGGCGCGACATCGTGCTGCATCTGATCGGCGAGTAGGCAAAGCAGGCGGGCAGGCAAGCGGACGGAAACGCGTGACGCCGCGCCGGCGCGCGGCTCAGGCGAGCAGCTTTTCGACGAGCGCGCCGAGTTCGCGCAAGTGAACCGGCTTCGGCAGGAACGCGTCGAACACCCGCTTGTTTTCCCGCAACGCGGCCGATTCATACGCACTGACGCCGAGAATCGCCGGATGCCGGCCGTCGTTGTCAGGCTCCGCCACCGCACGAATGCGCCGCGCCACGTCGAATCCGCTCAGGTCCGGCAGTTCGAGATCGAGCACGACGAGGTCATAGCGGCCCGTACCGAAGCGCGCGACACCTTCCTGCCCGGTGCCGCACAGATCGGCGTCGATGCCGAGCGCCGACAGCATCGCGCCGAGCGTCTCGCGCGCGTTGTCGTTGTCGTCGACCACCAGCGCGCGCCGGTCGCGATGCGCCGGCACGGGCGGCAGCGCAAGCACGTCGCCGGCCGCGGTGCCGGCCGTATCGACGGCGGGCACTTCGACCGGCAGCGTCACGACGAACTCACTGCCTTCGCCGACCGCGCTGCGCACGTCCACATGCCCGCGCAGCGTCGTCACGATTTCGCGCACGACCGCGAGCCCCATGCCGATCCCGTCCACGTGCAGTCCGACCGCGTCGTTCGCGCGATAGAACGGCTCGAAGATCTTCGGCAGATGCTGCTTCGCGATGCCGGCGCCGGTATCGCGCACGGCGATCTTCACCTGCTGGCCGGCCGGCGCATCGGCGAGCGTGATCGCCACCGTGATGGAGCCGCCGGTCGTGTACTTGACCGAGTTCTCGATCAGGTTCGACAGCACCTGCCGCAGCAGCTTGCGATCGGAGCGGATCGCGAGGCCGGGCGGCTCGACGCGCTGCGTGACCGTGATCCGTTTCGTCGCGATCTTCTCGCGCAGCGGTTCGAGCGCCTCGGCAAGCAGCGGCGCGATGCCGACTGTATCGAGTTCGGCGACGCGTTTCGTCGAGCGCAGCTTGATGTAGTCGGTGAGGTCCTTGACGAGCGCTTCCAGCGACAGCGCGGAATTCTGCAGCCGCCGGATCGTCTTCAGGTTCGCATCGGACTGCGGGCGTGCGAGCAGGATCTCGATCGATCCGCAGATCGCCTGCAGCGGCGTACGCAGTTCGTGACTGACCATCCCGAGGAACGCGTTCTTCGCCTCGATCATCTCGAACGCGCGGTCGGACGCCTTGCGTTCCGCGTCGAGCGCCGCGTTCTGCCGTTCCAGCAGGTCGTCGCGCGTGCGCATCGTATAGAACAGCAGCAGGAATAGCGCGCACAGGATCACGCCGAGCACGATGCCGAGGATCAGGATCGCGCGCTGCTTTTCCTTCAATTGATGGAACGTGAAATCGCGCTGCGCCATTTCGATCGCGCGGAAGTAGTTCGCGAGGCCGTTGACTTTCGGCCAGTACGCATTGACTTCATCGATCACCTGCCGCGCCTGCTTCGGCGAGTCGCGCAGCAGCGGCACGTCGCGCTTCAGGCGCGCCATGAATTCGCCGAGCGCGTCGATCTCGTTGCGCGCGCGCGGGATGCGCAGCCAGTATTGGGACACTTCGGACGGCCGCTGCAGGAACCCGAACGACACCGACAGGCTGTCGAGCTGCATCTGCACGTGATCGAAATCGTCGTCCTCGCGCGTCGCGTAGAGAATCAGCTGGCGGTCGAAGCGCGTGTAGACGTTGCGGTATTGCGCGGCGGTCCAGAACACGCCTTCGCGCGGCCCCTCGAGCACGCCCTCGTTGACCGAGGTGGCGAGGAGATCCCACAGCAGGAACGCCCACGCGGCGAATCCCATGATCCACAGCGAGCCGAGGATCAGGATGATTTTTCTATTTTTCCATCGCCGCCGCGTCATGTCACTTCACGGTCAGACCGATGATCTGCCACGCGAACTTGGCTTCGCCGAGCGGCGTCTTCAGCTCGTCGGGATACTGGTCGCGCGGATACATGATCCACAGCGGGCCGTAGTTGTCGTTGCCGAGCACCTTGCCGTTCATCGTTCGCGCGAGGATCACGCCGTACTTGGCGGCGTCGGAAACAGGAATCGTGAACGTGTATTCGTCGATGCAGCGGAATTCGATCTGCGTGCCGTGCGCGCCGACCGTCCTCAGCACGTCGGACAGGCGCGGGCCGGTGAAGGCGGTCTTCGGCGTCCAGCTCGTCGACGTGACGATCGTATGTTGCGGCAGCGCCATCAGCGCCTGTTCGGAAAAGACGTACGCCGTCTTCCCCTGCTGGTTGCTCTTGCTGATCTTGCCGTCGACGGTGAACGTGAACGACGAAGCGGCCCATGTCGCGGCGGCCATCCCGAGCAGGCAGGCAGTCAGCAGGCTTTTGGTCCAGATGGTTGAAACGCGCATGTCTTTTCCTCGTTCTGGTGGTTCGTGTAGCGGGTTGTCGTTCCGGTCTCCGTTCACGGCGCCCGGTTTTCAGTTCGTCGCCGTCGCCGCCGGCAGCGTGAGCTTCAGCTCGCGGGCGACTTCCGCGAACAGGATCGGCAGGCGCACCGGCTTTTCTTCGCAGCGCGCGTTGTAGTGCGACACGATGTGCGCGATCTCGTCCTCGCTCGCTTCGCCGGTCGAGATCTTGCCGGTCAGCAGGAAGATCGGCGCGCCGCTGTTCTCGCTCGAGCGGATGCCGCGCACGAGTTCGGCGGCCGTCTGGTCGCCGAGCATCCAGTCGAGGATGTAGCCGTCGAAATCCTCGACTTCCAGCGCCTTGCGGAAGCTCGCGCCGTCGAAGTACGGAATCGCGTTCACGCCTTTTTCGATGAAATATTCACAGACTGTTTCGGCGACGTCGTGCGAATCGTCGACCACGGCGATCCGTGCCGCATACACGTTCGGCTGCGTCGAGCGCAGCTCGATCACGTCGACCGGATACGTGCGGCCCTCGCGCGCGTGCTGGCGTTCGGTAACGATCCATTCGCCCTGCCACTGCAGCGCGACGAAGTCGGTTTCGATCTGGCTGGTGGCCTTCGTCGAGATTGCCGCGCGGCAGCGCAAGCGCTTCGATTCGATCACGAACGTCGCGTCGATCATCTCGGCCGCGGCCGGCTGCGTGCCCTTGTCGTCGAGCAGGATCGCGGGCGGCACGCCGAAGTGCGTTGCGATGTCCTGCAACTGCGACAGGTTCCACGGGATCAGGCCCTTCATCTTGCGCGTGACGACCGAGAAGCTCAGGCCGAGCACGTTCGCGATCGTCGTATTGTGACTTCGCGGCGGAATGCCGTTCCGGTTCAGGAGGTCGCGCACCTTGTTGGCGGTGATGAGATCGACGTTGGCCTGCTCGGTAGTGGACATCTCGATGGGGTCTCCAGGGGTTTTGGCGAGGGAGAGCATATCAAAGCTGACGCGCCACGCAAACTTTAAACACGCGTAGGACCTTGACATGTCATTTTTCTCCATTATTATTGCTCACCACGTCACTATTGTTTGTCGCGTCATGTTTGGAGCGCGATGCCGGCACAGTCGGGGCAGCGAAAAGCGGCAGCAATGAAGCAGTGACGGAACGATTCCAAGAGAGAACCTGAGAGAGCCTTGGGCGCGTGTCGGCGTTGGCGGATTGCATCCGCTGCGCCGCACGCAACCGGGTACGCGCTCGCGGGGTGGGAAAGCTCGAAGAATTGCGGCGCAGATAAAACTTGAGGAAAGTACCCAATGTATCGCCGTTTACTCGCACCGGGGCTGCTGTTGCTATTGGCCGCGTGCGCGCAGGATCCGTCGGTTACCGCCAGCACGGTACGGATCTGCGACGACACAGGTTGTTCCGATCGCCCTAAAGATCAGGTCTCCTATCAAAAAAGGGACGATTCGGAAGACCGGGACGATCCGCGCATCGCCGCGCTCAAGCAAACCGCGAAGACCCAGCCGAAGGCCGCCTACGACCTCGGCCTGCGTTATTTCCGCGGCGACGGCGTGCGCCAGGACAGCTACCAGGCCCTCAAGTGGATGCGCGAGGCCGCCGAGCGCGGCGACCTGAACGCGCAGAAGGCGCTCGGCAGTTTCTACCTGTTCGGCCTCGAGGAAATGGGCTCGGATGCGCGCGAAGCGGAGAAGTGGCTGTCGATCGCGGCTGGCCGCGGCGACAAGGAATCGAAAAAGCTGCTCGACCTCGCGCGCAAGGCGAAGAAAGAAGACGAAGAAGACTGGAAATGGCGCACGCAGTGGCGTGACGTTTATTACGGCTACTGGTACTCGGGCTATCCGTACTACGGCGTCTGGCAGCAGACGTACTGGTACTACTGACCGGGCCTGAAGCAACGGGGGCAGCCGCGGGGAGACCACCATCGCGCGCCACGCCGGGGGGCTTATCGAAGTTCGCACGAACACATAAGCCGAACAACGACGCTAATCGATCGATAACGACATGAAGACCAACCTTTCCCAACGTCTCACTCAAGGCGCGCTGGTTGCAGCGCTTGGCGCGTCCGTCGCGGGTTGCGGCGGCGTGGTGACGCCCGGCGGGCAGAACGCCGGCGTGACGGGCGCGGCGGCCGGCGGCGCGAGCGCCGGCGCCGATTCGCAACTGCAGCGCTGCCCGTCGCCGCTCGGCACGATCGCGGTCGACGACGGCCGCAACGCCGACTGGTGGGGCCAGTTCGGCAGCGCGACCAAGGTGACGAGCATCGATCCGCTGCTGCGGCTGGCGGTGCAGCAGTCGAACTGCTTCGTGATCACGTCGATCGGCAACCAGAAGAGCGACGCGCGCCTGTCGCGCATCACGCAGTTGCAGCGCAACTCGGGCGAGTACCGCGCGGGCTCGAAGCAGCAGAAGGGCCAGCGTGTCGCGGCCGACTACTACATGGAACCGCAGATCGTGATCAACGATTCGCCGATCGGCGGGATTGGCAGCATGATCGGCGGGCTGATCGGCAACAGCGCGGTGGCGGCGGTGGCGGGCCACCTGCAGACGAAGGCGTCGGTGGTGACGCTGACGCTGTTCGACGTGCGCTCGGCGGTGCAGATCGCGGCGTCGGAAGGCAGCTCGACGGCGACCAACTACGGTGCGGCGCTGGGCGGCTTCGGCGGCGGGGTAGGCGGCGCGCTGGCGGGCTTCTCGTCGACGCCGGAAGGCAAGGCGACGGTGGTGGCGTTCATCGATGCGTACAACAAGATGGTCGTCGCGCTGCGTAGCTACAAGGCGCAGGACGTCAAGGGCGGACTGGGCCGCGGTGGGCAGCTGCAGGTCAATTGACGTCGCCGGGCCGGCAGAGGCCGCCGGCCGACTCCCGATTTCTGATTCTTGATTCGTGATGGTCGGTGCGCGCGGCGTGATTCGCGCGCACGGGCTTCGTTCGTCCCGCTCATTTGAAAGGTGATCCCGATGAAAGCCGTTGCACTGATTGCATTGACTTGTCTGGCGCTGACCGCTTGCGGCGGCGACGACAGTTCCTCGCCCGCTTCGTCAGGCGGATCGGGCACGAGCAACAACGGCGGCAGCGGTGGGACGGGCGGAACGGGTTCCGGCGGTACGGGAAGCGGCGGCAATGGTGGTTCGGGTGGCAGCACGCTGACGTGGCGCTACGAAGCGCAGCCCGTTGCGGCTGACCGGGCGAGCTTCCTGACGTTGGTCAACAACGAAGGCGCGAAGGGTTACCGCTATCTGGGCGACTACTTCTATAACGCGACGAATGGCGGCACGCAGTCGATCTTCGTAAACGACGGCACCGCGCAGACCTACACGTACCAGTTGCAAACAGCGCCGGCCGACATGACGTCCTTCGTCGTTGCGGCCAACGCGCAAGGAGCGAGCGGCTACCGCTACGAAGGACCACTTACGTACGGCGATCTCTATCGCAAGGACGGTGGTTCATCCGCCACCTACACGTATACGACGACCGGCCTGCCGGCCGATGTCAACGCTTTCCTCACGCAGGCGAACGGCCAGGGCCAGTCGGGCTACTGGTTCCTCGGCCCGATGGTGGTGGGCACCGTGCAGGCGAACGTGTACATGAAGAACAACGCATCGAACGCGACCTATACCTACGACGCGCTGGCGCCGACGTCGACCGTCGGCGACTTCATCGCGCAGGCCAACAGCGAAGGGGCGAAGGGCTATCGCGCGAAGGGCGGGATGGCATTCGGCACGGCGATCTCGTGGATCTACGTGAAGGACCAGACGCAATCGCCGACCTTCACGTACCAGTCGGCCGCGATCCAGTCGACCGGCGCGAGCTTCGTGCAGCAGGCGAACACGTTCGGCGCGCAGAGTGCCGCATATCTGAGCGACATCGCGCTCGGCACCACCGTGCCGCCGGTGATGGCGTCGTTTTATTTCACGCCGAAGAACTGCACCGGCTTCCTGTGCACGGCGCTGAATCCGCTCACGCAAAACTGAGCGAGCGTGTCCGGCGCGGCGGCACGAGACGAGCTTCGTGCCGAACGCGTCGTATCGAGTGCTTCGGGCGCGCTGTGTCTACCGTGGATGCGCCTTTGCCGCCGGCTTGCCGGCGGTAGTTCATTTGTGCGGCCGCCCGCCGCTGCCGCATGTCCGCCTTCCGGGGGCGTCACGCCGAGCCATACCATGCAGCATACTTCTGCCCATTCGCCGACGTTCGGGGGAGGCATCGTCGTCACGATCCTGATCGCCAGCAGGCTCATGATCACGTCGATCGTCTAAGGCCACGCGGCACCGGCCGGCATCGCTAACACGTTCTTCGCCAATGGCCAGCAGCTCGCGATCACGCCCTATCCGTCGCTCGTGGTCGGTGTGCCGGGGGCAGACCGCAGAGCGCGGCGAGTTCGATCAATCGCGGGCACATGCTCGAGGGCTACCACACTACAGCACGCGTGCCGGAACGTTCGGCTTCGTGCCGCACCAGTCGCGCGACAATCCGGCACTCGCGACGTCCGATGCGCGTGCGCATGTCCTCGCGGCTCTGCGCGTCGATTTCGACGGTCCGCCGCCGAACGACGCGCGACCGAACGTCCATTGGCTGCCACCCTACCTGAACCCTGTCACGGGGTAGGTGCGTATCCGTCTCGCGGCCGAAGCGCGCACCGGCCGGCGCGTTCTTCATCACGTCCGCCGATAACCGCCTCATTGCGATTGATCCCAGCCGCATGCACACGAGCGAGCTGACCGAGCGCTTGCTGAAGCTCGATGTCGCGAGCGGCGCCCCTGCGTGCCATCCGCTTGCAGCCCGTCTCACCCGTTGCGGAGGATCTCCGAGTAAGCGCTCTGCGCTGGCGGCCCGCCAAGGTCGGCGTACAACATCCTCGACCCCGGCTCGAATTCCCCGAGCCGCATCTTGTCGATCATCCCGTGAATCGATTTCCATTCGTACAGGGGATCGATCAGCATGCCTTCCCAGCCGCGCGTACAGCCGAATCGCCAAGGAGATCCTGTCGACGCATGCGCTGTCGGTGTAGTGCTGGCGCCGCGGGCAGCCGGTCGGGCGCTCGCCGTCGATCCCGGCGCATCGGTGGCTGGCCGAGCCCGCATTAGCCTGCGCGCACGGGTGCCTGGGTAGCGGCGACGCTCGTCCGTCCTCTGGGAAAGGGCGCCCCGCCTGCGCGGACGGGCAGGGCCGCGTTGTCGCGCAAACCGATTGCATCGTCACGACACCGTTCGACGCGATCGCGTATGCTCGTCCCGTCATCGGCGAAGGCAGCAGGCGCCGGAGCCCGATCAATCGTGTGACGACCGACCAACGAGCGAGGACAGCATGGCAAGACAGACGATGGCGGAATATCTGGCGAAGACGCTGGCGGCAGCGGGCGTCGAGCGCATCTGGGGCGTGACGGGCGACAGCCTGAACGGCCTGTCGTTCAGCTTGGGCCAGATCGGCTCGATCCGCTGGATGCATACGCGGCACGAGGAAAGCGCGGCATTCGCGGCCGGCGCCGATGCCGCGTCGACCGGGCGGTTCGCGGTGTGCGCGGGCAGTTGCGGCCCCGGCAACCTGCACCTGATCAACGGACTGTACGACTGCCACCGCAATCACCAGCCGGTGCTCGCGATCGCCGCGCACATTCCGTCGACCGAGATCGGCCTCGGCTACTTCCAGGAAACCCATCCGCAGGAGCTGTTCCGCGAGTGCAGCCACTTCGCCGAGCTCGTGACGAACGCGTCGCAGTTTCCGCGCGTGCTGGCGCGTGCGATGCGTACCGCGATCGAGGAGCGCGGCGTCGCGGTGATTGTGCTGCCGGGCGACATCGCGCTCGGCGACGGCCCCGACGAAGCGCCGGCGTGGAGCGAATCGGCACCGCCGTCGATCCTGCCGGCCGACGCCGATCTCGACCGGCTCGCGGCGCTGCTCAACGAATCCGACGCGGTCACGCTGCTGTGCGGCAGCGGCACGCAGGGTGCGCACGACGAAGTCGTCGCGCTGGCCGACACGCTCGGCGCACCGGTCGTGCATGCGCTGCGCGGCAAGCAGTTCGTCGAATGGGACAACCCGTTCGACGTCGGGATGACTGGGCTGATCGGTTTCAGTTCCGGCTATCACGCGATGGAATCGTGCGACACGCTGCTGATGCTCGGCACGGATTTCCCGTACCGGCCGTTCTATCCGACGAACGCGAAGATCGCGCAGATCGACTGGAAAGGCTCGCAGCTCGGTCATCGCGCCCCGCTCGCGCTCGGGCTCGTCGGCACGGTGAAGGAAACGATCGCGGCGCTACTGCCGCGGCTCACGCGCAAGACGCAGCGACGCTTCCTCGAGAATGCGCTGACGCACTACGCGGCCGCGCGCAAGGGGCTCGACGATCTCGCGGTGGCCGAGCCGCCGGGCCGCGCGATCCATCCGCAGTACCTGACGAGGATCGTCGACGAAGTCGCGGCCGAGGACGCGATCTTCACGGCCGACGTCGGCACGCCGACGCTCTGGGCCGCGCGTTACCTGACGATGAACGGCAAGCGGCAACTGCACGGCTCGTTCAACCACGGATCGATGGCGAACGCGATGCCGCAGGCGCTCGGCGCGCAGGGCGCGCATCCGGGGCGGCAGGTCGTGTCGCTGTCGGGCGACGGGGGGCTGTCGATGCTGCTCGGCGATCTGCTGACCGCGCGCCAACTCAAGCTGCCGATCAAGGTCGTCGTGTTCAACAACAGCCTGCTCGGCTTCGTGTCGATGGAGCTGAAGGCGGCCGGCTATCTCGACACGAACGTCGACCTGAGCCCGACCGACTTCGCGGCGATCGCGAAGGGCGCCGGTATCTTCAGCGTGCGCGTCGAGCATTCGGAGAACGTCGAGCAGGCGTTGCGCACGGCGTTCGAGCATGACGGGCCGGCGGTGGTCGACGTCGTCACATCGAAGTACGAACTCGCGATGCCGCCGAAGATCGAGCTCGCGCATGCGAAGGGCTTCAGCCTGTTCATGCTGCGCGCAATCCTCAGCGGGCGTGGCGACGAGATCGTCGAATTGGCCAGAACCAACTTGCGGTGAAGATGGGTCGCGCGCCGTGTGGCGAGCACGGCGCGCGGCTCATAGCCCGGGCCGTGCTGCCCGCTCGCGCACGGCTTTGGCTAACGACCTTGAGGCGGCGGGCAGATGAGGGTTCGCGGCAGGGAGATATCGCGCGCCCAAGTCCCGACCCCATTTCTGCCGCTCGGCACTGACAGGCGACGATTTCGCGGCGAGCAAGACGGCGCTGCAGCAGGCCCGGATCGTTGACAAGCGCTATCCCAGCACTTCCAGCCCCGCGTCGATCGCTGATCCGGCACGAATTGGTCAGGCAAATCAGGGTCAATCTTCACGTCACCTTAAGTTTGCGTTTCCTAGAATCGATTGACCGTCGCGTGTCCAGCGACGGACCGATTCGCCCAGGAGGATGCGCATGAATCTTGCCCGTATCGCCGTAGCCCTGTTCCGCGCAGTCGTCGGCATACCGCCGCTGACCGCGCAAGCATTCGAGGCCCGCCGATGACGTGGCCGAACGCGTGGCGTGTCTCGGCACTGTTCGTGCGCGAGTGGGTCGGCCGGCCGGCCGCGGTGGGCGCGTTGTGCCCGAGTTCGCGGCATCTGGCGCGCGAGATGGCCGACACGGTGCCGGACGGCGACGGGCTCGTCGTCGAACTCGGCGGCGGTACTGGCGCGATCACCGCGGCGCTGCTCGAACGCGGCGTTGCGCCGCAGCGTCTCGTCGTGGTCGAACGCTCGCCGGCGTTCGTGCGGCATCTGCGGCGACGCTTTCCCGGTATCTCGATCGTATCGGGCGACGCGCGGCAGCTCGAGCGGCTGTTGCCGCCGGGCGCCACGGTCGACGCGATCGTGTCGTGTTTGCCGCTACGCACGCTGCCGCGCGAGGACGTGACGGCAATCGTCGATCAATGTCATCGCGTGCTGTCGTCCGCCGGCGTGATGATTCAATTTACCTACGATTTGCGCACGCCCGGACGTCACCCGCTGGGCGATTCGGCATTCGTCGCGTGCGACAGCCGGATCGTCTGGGCCAACCTGCCGCCCGCGCGGATCGTGACCGTGCGTTGCGCCGCCGCATACGCCGGCTGACCGCGGCCGGTTTCTGCTTTGCTCGCCGCCACCCGGAGACGCTAGACGCGCGCGCTGTCCGTCACCTGCACTGCGGGCCGCGACGCAACGCGCTTGATGAAGCGGTCGAGCGGCGTCGCATAGCCGCGTGCGATGACCGCGCTCGATGCTGCCGACAGCGCCAGATACGCGACCAGCAGCGCGAGCTTGTCGTTGCCATGCGTGGCAGACGGCGGCCAGAACGTGCGCAGCGCGCCGAGCACGATCAGATGAAACAGATACAGCTCGTAGCTGAGACGGCCGCTCCAGCGCAGCGGCGCGAGCAGGCGGCCGTGGGCGGGTGTGCGTTCCGCATGCGCGCCGATCAGCAACACGGCCATGCCGAGCGCCATCGCCGATACGCCGGGCACGTGGCTTTCGGCGATCGGCCACGCGAGATAGAGCGCGGTCATTAGTGCTACGACGAGCCACTGCACGGGCGCGGCCGCGAGTACCTGCCACCGCGTGCGTTCGGCGAGCAGCGCCGTGCAGCAGCCGATCGCGATGCCGTCGAAGCACGCGAAGTACGCGTACAGGAAGCCGCCTTCGTCGCCGGGATGCGTGTAGCGATACACGGGACCGATCGCGGCAATCAGCAGCCAGAACGCGAACAGCCGCGTGTCGCGACGCAGCGCGATGCACAGCAGCGGAAACGACAGGTAGAACACCTCTTCGACCGACAGCGACCACAACACGCCGAGCGCGTAGTTGACCCATCCGTATGCGCCGATCAACACGTTCATCCAGAACGTGAGCGACGCGAGATTCACGAGCCAGTACGATACGGCGATGCCCTGCGGCGCGTGGTTCGTGAAGATCGGCACGCCGGCCGCCGCGAGACCGTTGACGAGCGCGAGCAGCAGAAGCAGGCACGGGACGATGCGTGCGATGCGCGACACGTAGAACGCACGCACGTCGAGCGCACCGAGGCTGCCCCAGCGGCGGCGCGCATTCGACGTGATCAGGTAGCCCGAGATCGCGAAGAACATCGTCACGCCGTAGTTGCCGTTGCGCACGATCGCATGGATCGTGTCCCAGCCGAGCACGCGCGCGAGCGCGGTGTCGCGCAACGGATACGCGATGTTGAAGTGATGGAGCAGGACGAGCAGGATCGACACGCCGCGCAGCAGGTCGATGCGGGCGTTGCGGCGGCCGGCGCTCATTCGGGCCGGGCCGGGTCGGCGAGCGCCGGCAGCGCCGCGAGGAACGTGTCGCGCGAGCGCAGGCCGGCATTGGGCGTCTGCCGCTCGTCGTCCTGGATCAGGTTCGCGAATACCAGCGTGCGCGGCCCCTTCGTTGCCCAGCCGACGAACCAGCCGTACGCGTGCGCAGCGTCGTACTTGGAGCCCGGCGAGCCGGTGCCGGTCTTGCCGTGCACCGTCCAGCCGCCCGGTTGCGCGTCGATCAGCGTGATGCGCGCGGTCATGTCGTACGCGTGTGCGCTGACGGGCAGCGTCCGCTGCGCGATCTTGCGCATGAACGCGACCTGTTCGAGCGGCGAGATCCGTAGCGACGAATTGACCCATGCGCCCATCATGCCGGGGAGTTCTCCTTCGTTGCTGGTGACGTCGGCGTTGCCGTAGCCGAACGCGCTCGCGTACTGCTGGAAGCGTGCTTGCCCGAGCGCCTGCGTGACCTGCTCCGAATACCAGAAGATCGACAGCTTCATCCAGCGCGCCGGGTCGGTCGGTTCGCGCCACGGCGCGCCGCCCCAGTCGGGGTAGCCGGCGTGGAAGTCGAGCGTGGGCGTGTGCGCGTCCTTCAGCACGCCGGCGTCGAAGCCCATCAGGCTGATGGCGACCTTGAACGTCGATGCCGGCGTCACGCGGGTCGCGCAGTCGCCCTGCTGCACGAGCACCTTGCCGGTGGCGGCGTCGGCGACGACGGTGCAGACGGGATGGGCGTGAGAAGACGCGGCGGCCAGCAGGCCGGCGAAGACGAACAGCGTGTCGCGCCAGTGTTTCAAGTGCGGCTCCTTGGAAAGCATGCGGAAGGTGGGCGGGATGGACGGGAAGCGCGAGGCTCGTGCGCACTCGAAGCGAGGGCCGGCATCGATGACGACGGAGATCGCCGCCGTCGGGGTGGCTCACAGTGTATCGACGGATCGCCTGGTGTCGACCTGTCATGGTTGACGGGGGCGCGGGCGACTTTCACCGGTTCACGCCGCGCATCTCGATCACACGCTCATCGCTGGACGGTCATGGCGGCAGGCGACGAGTGGAAAGCACCCAGCATATCGCCGCGAACCCGGCGGGCCGAGTCCACCAAACGGCTGATCGGCGTCGAAGGGATTGCCCGACGGCGCAAGCGCGACGTGCGGGGCGCGATCCCTGCACATAAATGCCGTTTTTTGCATGACCGACCCGTTTTTTTGCACGGTGTTGATACGGTCTCTTCTAAGCTGGACACGTGTCGAACAGCCGAGACGGCCTCTGTCCGCGCCATGCCATCATTCATTCCTTTCTCGGGTTCGATGGCGCCGGCTGCCGGTTGCGCGTCGGCGCATCCGGCAACGGCGTGCCGATCCCCCGCGCACTGAACCGGGAACGGCTATTGCTCGGCTAATCCGCCGACGACTCACCGGCCGCCGTGCTGTCCGCCGGCTGGCGACGACGGCCGTTTGTGCGCTGCGTCGAACGCGGCGCTACCCCTGAACAGGGAGGGCCCATGTACCTTACGGAAGAAGTGCGTAGTGCCCGCCCGGCTGCCCGTCGCGCGCATACCGCGGCGTTGCCGTCGGGCAGGCAGCTTGCCAGGCAGTTGACGGTGACGGTTCGCGCGGCGGACGTGCTGTTGCGCCAGGCGATTCGCGTGCCCGATCGCCATCAGTGGTCGGTCGACGCCGAACGCGTCGATGCCGCCGGCGGGCCGCTTGCCGCGTGGGATTCCCACGTGACGTTCCGCATCGTCAAGACCTATGCACCGGCGTTCGATGCGGACGCGCGTGCGGCCGACCCCCATCAAGCGGTGGTCGAGATCCGATTGTTTCTACCTGAACAGGCCTACGTGGCCGAGCGGCGCATCGGCATCTTCGGCCGGCGGCACGGCCACCGGTTCAGCGCGACGCTGTCGGTCACCGCCGGCTCGCAGTGGGGCGGCCGGCGCAGCGAGCACGTTCCGCCCGCGGGGCGCCACGTGCACGGCGACACGCTGGAAGCGCTCGTCGACACGGTGGCGGCCATCGTCAACGCGGCGTTGCTCGCGGCAGGACATGGCACGAGCGGCCATCGGTGACGCGGCGGCGCGCGTGCGCCGACGGGCTCACGCGTCGCCGGTCTGCCCGGTTTGCCGCTGCAGGTCTTCCATCAACTGTTCCGCGAGGAAGTCGCACGGCGGCCGTTTCGACTTCGTGCTGCGCGCGAGGATCAGCTCGAGCGGCGGCAGGTCGGGCAGCCCGTGCGAGCGGCCGAGCATCGACAGTTGCGCGGGAATCGCGCAGCGGGCGAGCGGCGCGACCGCGAGGCCGGCTTCGACCATGCTGAGCAGCCCGAGCAGGCTCGGGCTTTCATACGACGTGCGGTACGGCACTTTCGCGCGTTCGAGGCTGCGGATCGCGTTTTCGCGCGCGACGCTGCCCGGCATGAACACCGCGATCGGCAGCGGCCGTTCCTCCCACACGCGCGGCCCGTTCGTCATCGCGGCCCACGCCATCGGCTCGTGGCGGATGAAATCGCCGGTGAGCCCCTTGATGCGGGTCCCGCAGACGAGATCGACGGTGCCCTCCTTGATCAGCGGCGCGAGCGCGCTGCTCGGCAGCCCCATCACCTGGATCTCGACCTTCGGGTAGGTCGCCGAGAATTTCTTCAGCACCGACGGCAGCAGCGACGACGCATAGTCGTCCGGCACGCCGATCACGACCTTGCCGGTCACTTCCGGCCGCACCACGGCCGCCCATGCCTCGTCACGCAGCGCCAGCATTCGCCTGGCGAACCCCAGCAACACCTCGCCCTCGCGTGTCAGCACGATGCTGCGCGGCTTGCGCACGAACAGGGGCCGACCGATCGCGTCTTCCAGGCTCTTGATCTGCATGCTCACGGCCGACTGCGAGCGGTTCACGGCCTCGGCCGCGCGGGTCATGTTGCCGGTTTCCGCGACGGCGACGACGGTGGCCAGCACGTCGTGATCGAGCATCTTCATGGCTATCAGCAAAACTGAACGTAACGATCAGCATTATGCGTTTTTATTGTTGCTGTGTGTCTGCCATAGTGCGATCACGCTGGCGTTTCGCCCGGGGGCGGCGCGGCGGTTGGCCGGTCGATCCGGCGTGCGGGACTGAACAGGGAAGCGTGGTGAATCGGTGATGGACCATCCGTTGCGCGCCGCACTGGCCGCGGAGTTGCATGCGCGGCCGTTCCTGCGGCTCGCCGAAGCCGTGTCGCTCACGCATTACGCGATCTATGCGGACGGCCAGCCCGACATCCACGAAACGCTGCTGCATGCTCTGTGTCGCGATACCGGCATCGACGCGCCGCACGAAGGCGCGACGCACTACGCGGTGCAGTCGCCGTGCGGCTGGCACCTGAAGTGGGAGCGCCACACCGAATTCTCGACCTTCACGTTCGTCGCGCCGCGTCGCGACACCGGCTATTTCGACGATCTCGCGATCGACGGCATTCCGGCCGCGTGGTTCGCGCGGCTGGCCGGCATCCGCTTCGTCGCGGTGCGGATGGAGCTACTGTCGGGCGACGCCGCGCGGCGCGTATGCGGCGACCTGCGGCGCTGGATCGACGGGCCCGCGCTCGTCGGCAGCCGCGTGCTCGGCGGCGGCAAGGTGTTCTGCGACTGGCACGTGCGCGACGACGGCTTCATGCGTTTTCTCGTCGTCGACGACGATTTCCGCGAGGAGCAGGGCGGCCGGCTGTTGCAGCGCCTGTACGAAATCGAAACGTACCGGATGATGGCGCTGCTTGCGCTGCCCGTCGCGCGCCGGATGAGCCGCGAGCTCGACGAGATCCACGCGGCGCTGCATGCATTGATGCAGCGGATGGACGCGAGCGGCGCCGATGGCGACGACACGGCGTTGCTCGTCAAACTCACGCATCTCGCGGTGCGGGTCGAATCGTTGTCGGGATCGGGCGCGCGCTTCAGCGCGTCGCGCGCGTACGAAAAGCTCGTGCTGGCGCGTATCCACGAGTTGCGCGAGGAGCGTATCGAAGGGATGCCGACGATCGCCGAATTCATGGAGCGGCGTTTCGCGCCAGCGATGGAAACCTGCCGCAGCGTGTGGGCGCGTCACGAGCAGATCGCCGCGCGGATCGCGCGTGCGGTCGACCTGCTGCGCACCCGTGTGAATCTCGCGCAGGAAAAGGACGTCACGCGGCTCTTGGCCGGCATGGAGCGCACCGCACGCAACCAGCTTCATTTGCAGCACGCGGTCGAAGGGCTGTCGGTGGCCGCTATTTCGTACTACGTGCTGTCGCTCGCGACGGCGGCGTTCAAGGCGCTGCACGTGATGAACCTGCCGGTCGATCCCGAACTGGCGGAAGGGCTGCTGATCGCGCCGGTCGTGTTCGCGGTGATTCACATCACCCGGCGAACGCGTGCGCAGCTTGCGCGGTCCGAGGCCGCGCATGACGGCGCGCCGGTGCCTGCGGCGGCGTTGAAGCAGGCTGGCTAGAACATCAACGACATATAAGGCAAAGGAGTGGAGATGACTTTTTCGCAGAAGCAAGCAGGTTTTTATAGCGGTTTCGATGCCGCGTTCGACGAACCGGCCGCGGATGACGCGAGTGCGCCGGAAGAAGCGCGCGTGACCTCGTATCAGGCCGTGCTGCAGGAACCGATGACGTCGCTCGTCGGCAATACGATCGATCGGCCGGACGTCGCGGCGGTGGCGATTCTCGGGTACAACTGACGCGCGTGTCGTTCGCATTATTCGCGTCGTTTCCACGTCACGCCGGCGTTTCGTTCGACTGAAACGCCGGGCGCCCGCGCGGGACGCGCGATCGACGTGTACCGACACGGGAAGGAACCGAACGCGAAGTGGCGCGATCCGTTCGCCGCGATCGTTGTGGCCTGACGCGCTATAGTCGTGCAGCCCCCGCCGCGGGCGCCGCACGCCCGGCGGTCTTTTCACGTACGCGTTCGCCTTGATGACAGCCCATCCCGACGTCACCCTTCAACTGACCGACACCGAGCAGCCGGCCGCCCGAGACTTCATCAGCCGCAAGCTCGGCGAATTCAATCATGCGATGACGGGGCGCGCCGACACGGCCGCGCTCGACGTCTACGTGACCGATCCCGCGACCGGCGAGGTATTGGGCGGCCTCACCGGCCGCACGTCGCTCGGCCTGTTCTTCATCGATCTGTTCTATCTGCCCGAATCGCTGCGCGGCGGCGGCTTCGGCAGCCGGTTGCTGCGCGAGGCCGAAGCGGAAGCGAAGCGGCGCGGTTGCGCGCGTGCGGTGCTGTACACGATCTCGTTCCAGGCGCCCGATTTCTACCGGAAGCACGGTTACGAGACGTTCGGCGAAGTGCCGTGCGAGCCGGAAGGCGCGGCGCGCGTGTTCATGGTGAAAGTGCTTTGAGCGGGGAGGTGTGGCAACGGGCCGCTTCCTGCTATCTCATGAGGCCCCGTTAGCCCCGCATCGCTCACCGCTCACCGCCCGGGCGTCGCCCGCTCGACGATCATGTCGTACAGCGCCCGCGCCGCGGGCGACAGTTGCGCGTTCCGGCGCATGACGAGCACGAGCGTGCGCGACACCGACGGCTCGACGAGCTCGATCGTGCGGATCATCGGATACGCGTTCTTCTGGATCGCGAGCTTCGGCACGACGGCCGCGCCGAGCCCTTCGGCGACGAGCCCGAGCGCCGTCGAACTGCGCTGCACCTCGTAGAACGAATGCAGCGACACACCGCTCGTCTTCAGCGCGCCTTCGAGCAGCCCGCGATTGCCGCTCACTTCGCCGGCGAAGATCAGCGGATGCGGCTGCAGCGCCGCCCAGCGGATGCGCCGCCGCTTCGCGAGCGGATGATCGTCGCGGCATACGAGCACGTAAGGATCGTGCGTGAGCGGCACGCTGACGAGTTCCGGATGCTGGTCGCCGGCGATGCTGATGCCGAATTCCGCTTCGCGCCGCAGCACGGCCTGCAGCACCGACGCCGACGCGTGATCGAGAATCTTCACGCGATCGTGCGGCCGGTGCCCGGAGAACGCGCGCAGGATGCGCGGCAGATACTGCACGCCGACCGTCGGCACGCACGCGATCGTGACGTCGCCGCGCTGGCTCAGGCCCGTCTCGCGGATTTCGGTCAGCGCATCGGACAGTTCGTTCAGCAGCCGGCGCGCCTGCGGCAGGAAACGCCGACCGATCTCGGTCAGCGTGGTGCGGCGCGTCGTGCGTTCGACCAGCGCGACGCCGAGATACGCTTCGAGCTTGCGCAGCCGCTGCGTGATCGCCGTTTGCGTGACGTGCAGCGTATCGGCTGCCTGCCTGAAGCTGCCGCCGTCGGCGATCGCGACGAAAGCCTGGACGCCGAGCGTATCGATCTTCATCAGAAATTTGAATCAATCACGATATTAAATTCATTTTACTGGAGGTCGGGCGCAGTCGCAGAATGCGCTGCATCGACGGCCTGCGGCATTCCCTTGCGCGGAAGCGCGGCAGCCGCTCATGCCGACAAGGAGATCTATCGTGACGACCCCGCTCGATCAATATGCAACCCAGTACCTGCAGTTCGAGGATGAACGCACGCGCCCGGTGCGCGACCTGTTGGCCGCCGTGCCTAACACGCCAATCCGCACCGCGATCGATATCGGCTGCGGGCCGGGCAATTCGACGGAAGCGTTGATCGCCCGCGCACCGGACGCGACGATCCACGGGATCGATGCGTCGGCGGACATGGTCGCGGCCGCGCGCAAGCGCCTGCCGGCGCTGCGTTTTGACCTTGCCGACGTCACGACCTGGAACGACCCGGGCGGCTATGACCTGATCCTGTCGAATGCGGTGCTGCAATGGGTGCCTGCGCACGACACGCTGTTCCCCAGGCTCGTCGGCCGCCTCGCGCCGGGCGGCCATCTCGCGGTGCAGATGCCCGACAATCTCGATGAACCGGCGCACCGGCTGATGCGCGAAGTCGCCGCGGCCGGCCCGTGGGCCGACAAGCTGAAAGGCGCGGCGCGCACCGAGCGGTTCGATGCGCGTTATTACCATGCGCTGCTCGCACCGCTGTGTTCGCGCGTGGACGTGTGGCGCACGACCTATTACCACCCGCTGCGCAGCGGCGCGGATGCAGTCGTCGAATGGTTCAAGGGCAGCGCGCTGCGGCCGTTCCTCGCGGCGCTCGACGACACCGAACAGCGCGTGTTCGTCGCGCGCTATCGCGACGCGCTGGCCGGGCCGAACGGTTATCCGGTGCAGGACGACGGCACGGTGCTGCTGCCGTTTCCGCGCCTGTTCATCGTGGCGACGCGCAAGTAACGCGGCATCGACACGGCATTGACGCGACGGATCGCAGTGCGTCAGCGCACCGGCTGCACCGATGCTGGATCGATCGTGCGGCTTTGCGCGGTCTGACCGTCGCGTAGGTCCTTGTACCAGAACAGTGCGACTTCCCCGGCGTTCTCGCCACTGGCATACAGGAAGCGGTCGTGGCCCCCGAGTGTGAAGCCCGCTCGCGCGTACGTCGAGCAGGCCGCGACATTGTTCGCCTGCGTTTCGAGCCGCATGAAGCGGAACCCGTGGTTGCGCGCCCACGCTTCCGCGGCCGCCAGCAGGAGCTGCCCGATGCCCTGGCGCCGGCAGTGGCGATCGACGGCCAGCTCCGCGATCTCGGCCATGCCGTTCCAGCTTTCCTCGATCGCGACGAACCCGGCGAGCCGCTCGCCGGCCGTCGCGCGAAACAGCGCCGTTCGGCCCGACGCTTCATTCGCCCAGCCGGCCGGATCGAAGCCGTAGTCCTTGCGCCGCGTCGGCAGCGCGCGAAGATCGAGCAAGTCCTGATACGGCGCATTCAATTCCCACGCGATGTCGAACGAGAAATCGCATTCGTTCAGCTCGGCGGCGGCAAGCGCGAGCGTGGGTTCGATGCTGATGTGTTCGGCTCGGTCCATAGGTCGGTGTCCTGTCTTCGGCGGGATGGCGTGGTGGTGTGCGTGATGCGATCGTCGTTGCTTCGTTCACAGCACCGGGACGCAGATGCAGCGACTCAGGTCAGCGCGAGACGGCCGGCGGCGCGCCGCCGTCGTGCGATCCGGCGGCGGGGAACACGGTGGTGGCCGAACCCCACGCGGCGAGTTCGCGCTTCGTGCGCACGCCGAGCTTCGCGAATGCGCGCTTCACGTACGACTCGGCCGACGCGACGCGCACGCCCAGGATGTCGGCGGTTTCCGGCACGGTCTTGCCGGAGAGCAGATGCTTGCAGGTTTCGTATTCGCGCTTCGACAGCTTCACGCCGTCGGCCGCGAGACGCGCATCGAATTGCGCGAGCGGATGGAGGTCCGGCGTTGCGTGCGCGATGCGCCGCGCGGCGGTGGTCGACGCATGCAGTTCGAGCAGCGGAAACAGCATGTCGCTGATGCTGCGGAAGCGGTTCATCTCGGCGAGCGTGAACGGCGGCCGGTCGCGGCCGCGCTCCAGGGCGATCGAATGCTGCGAATAACGGGTGCCGCGTGCGAGCACGCATTCATGCCCGATATGCACGTCGTCGAACAGCCGCTGGCGGAATTCGCCTGGCGGGATCGCGGCGATGTCGCGCACGACGAGCATCGTGCCGGTCTTGCCGCGCAGCCCCGCGAACAGCGGGTCGCTGTCGAGAAAGCGCTCGTAGTAGAGCGTCATCACGTCGGAGATGTCGGTGGACGCGGCGCCGATGCCGCTGCTGCCGATCCATTCGCAACGGTAGCCGGTGGGCATCGTGCCATCGACGCGAGAACGTTCGACGTGTGCGACGTCGAGCGGCACGACGTCGTTCAGCAGTTGCGTGAGGCGCGGCACGAAGTGCGGCGTGCCGACCGTCTCGATCAGCTCGCCCAATGCCTTGAACGATAGGTTGACGCGATCGTCGTCGCGGTGGATGGCGTTCACGTTGAGCAGCATGCGGTTCCCAAGGGCCTGTTCCGCCCATGACGCGCGTTCCGTCGATATGAAAAAAGCATGGGTTCGGCTCGCGATCGGGACGGAATACGGGCAGGCGGCTTGCCGATCCGTTCGCCCCGTAAAACGTCGCGTGTCATCCCGAAGAGGGCATACCGGGGCAGTGTAAACGAGTCACCGCCTTTTTCAATCGACCGACAAGCGATTCCGATGACCAATCTGATCAGGGGCATCCTGCCGCGGGGCGCACGTCGAGGCGAATCGAAGGCGCTCGACTGCGGAGGGGCGGAAGCGATTGGCGCGCGACCGAAGGCAAGCGCGGCAACTGAATCGATGGCTGTCGGGAAGGCAAGGGCGGCTCGCGAGCGTTTCCGGAGTCGACCGCACCGGCGGCGAGGCGCTGACCAGGGCGCCGTCGGCGTCGATACCGATACAGGTGCGCTCGACTACGCAGCCGGCCATCCTCACGATCTTGCACGTGACGGGTGTCGGCGGTTGTGACGCCATACGGGGCAGCGGTCAAGCAGGGCGGCGCAAGTGTGCCGCCCTGGGGTGCCTACGCGTCGATACGCTCCACCTTGCCGACGAGCAGCCCGTACAACAGGCTGCCCGCGAGCGCCATCGCGGCGATGTAGGTGATCGCGAGCGAGAAGTCCGCGCCGTCGACGAGCAGCCCGATCACGATCGGCGTCGCGATCGCGGACAGGTTGCCGACCAGGTTGAACACGCCGCCCGTGAGGCCGATGAGTCGCGCGGGCGCGAGCCCCGACACGAGCGACCACGTGATCGACGCGAAGCCGTTGCCGAAGAACGCGATCGTCATGAACGCGATCACCCAGCCGGTGGAGCTCACGTAGTTCGCGCCGATGATGCAGGTCGAGATCAGCAGCCCCGAAATGATCGGCAGCTTGCGCGCGAAGCCTTGCGCGGCGCCGCGCCGCATCAGCCAGTCCGACAGCACGCCCGAGCAGAGCACGCCGACGAACGCGGCGAGGAACGGCAGCGACGCGAGGAAGCCCGACTTGATGAAGTCCATCCCGCGATACTTGACGAGGTAGGTCGGGAACCACGTGAGGAAGAACCACAGCGTCGAGTTCAGCGCGAACTGGCCGAGGTAGATGCCCCACAGCTTGCGCCGGCCGAGCACGACGCCGAGGTCGCACCACGTCGACGGTGCGCGTTCGGTGCGCGCCGCGATGCGGTCCTCGAGATCGACGAGCCCGCCGCCGTCGCGGATCAGCGCGATTTCGGCCGCGTTGACGCCGCGCAACGCGCGCGGCTCGCGATATACCGCATACCAGATCGCGGCCCATGCGATGCCGGCGAGGCCGGTCGCGACGAACACCATGTGCCAGCCGAGACGCGCCTGCAGCCACGCGAGCACCGGCGTGAGGAACGCGAGGCCGACGAACTGGCCCGACGTGTAGCCGCCGATCGCGCTCGCGCGTTCGCGGGTCGGGAACCATGTCGTCACCACGCGATTGTTGATCGGGTAGGCCGGGGCTTCCAGCGCGCCGACTGCCAGGCGCAGCACGATCAGCCCGACGAACGAGCCGGCGAAACCGAGCAGCAGCGTCGCGGCCGACCACAGCGCGAGCGCACCCGCATACAGCACGCGCGGCGACACTTTGTCGACGAGCCAGCCGCCCGGAATCTGCATCAGCGCATAGGTCCAGCCGAACGCGGAGAACACGAGGCCCGCGCGGACCGGATCGATGTGCAGTTCCTTGAACAGCGCGGGCGCCGCGATCGACAGGTTGCTGCGGTCGAGATAGTTGATCACGACGGTGACGAACAGCAGCGCAAGGATCAGCAGCCGCTTGCGGCTTGGTGGCGTGGCTGGGGCCGCGGCTGCGGTTGCAGTCGCGCGGGAAGTGGATTCGGATGAGGCGCCGGTGTGCGCGGAGGGCCGCTCCGGCGGGGTGGCATGGGTGCGTGACGTGGATTGGGCCACGGTCGTCTCCTGTGTTCTATGCGCCGGCCGGCGCTCGCGAACGAGGCGGCCGAATCGAATGGCGTTGGGGCGAACGTTAGAGCCGTGGCGCGGCGTGCGTCAACATCTGGACAGGCATCCCTATTAATGGGACGTCGGGCGCTCAATATATGGGAAGGGACGGTGAAGGCACGGCATCGTGCATCAGTTTCCCATCGCCTCCTTCGCGCTGACCCAGCCCTGCACGGCGCCGGCTTGCGGGTTGCGATATCGCACCTTCAACCACCGGAAATCGTCACTCGCGTCGATCAACTCCACCGTGTCGCCCGCGACGACGTAGCGGCGCGTCGGTGCGTCGGTCATCGCGTCGTGCAGCGGCAGGCGGGCCGACCGCACCTTGAACGTGACGGTGCCGCCATCGTGATCCTGCGGGCGGCGCGACACGCGCTTGCCGCGCTCGTCGTAGGTGAGCAGCATCGAGGACAGGCCCGATTCGCCGTCGAGCAGTTCGCGCAGGTCGTCGGGGATCGCTTCGCTGGTTTGATACAGATACATCTTGCCGTTGCCGTCGAAGCGGTACGCATCGGTGTACCAGATCGGGCCGCCGCGGCACGAACTGTACAGCGTGCGCGCCTTCGGCTTCGCTTCGACGTTGACCAGGTCGTCGCAACTACCGTGCGGCCCGTTGCCCGCCGGCATCTTCAGCGGTTCGAACCGCTGGCGCGCGGCGTCGTACAGGTAGATGCCATAGGTCTCGTTGACCATGCCGAGCAGTGCGCGCATCGCGAGATCGCGGTGGCCGTCGAAGTTGTAGTCGCCGGTCGCGAGGTGATAATGGCCTTCCTCGTCGGCAGCAGTGACGTCCAGCGTCTGGGTTGTTCCGCTCGGCAGGAAGCGGACCGTGACGTGCGCGCTATCGGCGCGTTCGACGCGTGCCGTGACGGTGTCGTCGACCTTGAACTCCAACAGCGGCTGGGCGGCATGCGCGGCGGGTGCGATCGACGCACACGTGACGACCAGCAGCGCGGCGACACAGGGAGGCGGGTGGAATCGCGGGAAGCGTGTCATGAGCGATTGTCGTGGCGAAGGAGCGTGTGCAAGCGACCGGTCAGCCGTGCGTGCTGTCGTCGCGATAGCCGTTCTTGCCGACGAAGATCTCCTTCAGCGCGGCGCGCAGCGTGACCGGATCGTACTGACCGGGCGCGAGATGGATCACGTAACGCGTCTGGCCGTCTAGACGCGTGGCGACGCCGGGCTCGATCTCGACGTCGATCGTATCGTCGGTCAGCCGCACCGACAGATCCTTGACGCGTACGTTGAGCTGGTCGCGCACCATCACTTCGATCAGCGTGTCGTCCGGAAAGCGCGACAGCACGAAGCAATAGTCCTGCTCCGCATCGTGACAGTAGATGTTGGCGAAGCTTTCGTCGTCGTCGAGGTCGGACGTGGCCGCGCCGACGGTAGCATGAAGTTCCATGCGCATAGTTCCTGCTGAAGGGGTTATTTGTGAGCGTGCATCGTCGTTTCGGTCTCAGACGCGGCGTCGGACATCGCATCGGCCTGCCCATCGCGCGCCTTCAGCCACAGCCCGAATTCGCGCATCACGTCGACCACCGGCCGCAGCCGGTCGCCGTCCGCGGTGAGATCGTACTCGACACGCACCGGTACTTCCGGATAGACGGTGCGCCGCACGAGCCCCGCGTCTTCCAGCGCGCGCAGGTCGAGCGTCAGCATGCGCTGCGAGATGCCCGGCATGTCGCGCCGCAGGTCGCTGAAGCGGCGCGGCCCGTCGAGCAGATACGACACCAGCAGCAGCCGCCAGCGGCCGCCGAGCAGGCGCATCGCTTCTTCAACGGAACATCCTGTCGCACTCGTTTTCATCGTCCCGAATCCTGGTCGGTAAATTTTTTGTGACTACGGCACAAACGGCTGCCGTCTTCTCAGCGTCGCGCCGATGCGAGATATTAGCGCCCGCGTCGCGGCGAATCGATACCTGGACAACCCACGAAGGACACGCATGAAGCTCTATCACGCTCCCGGCAGCTGTTCGCAGGCGATCTGCATCGTACTGCGCGAAGGCGACATCGACGCGGAGATCGTCAAGGTCGACGCGCGCAAGCATGTCGTCGACGGCGGCCGCGATTACTACGACGTGACCGAACTCGGCTACGTGCCGCTGCTCGAACTCGACGACGGCACGATGCTGCGCGAAGGGCCGGTGATCGCGCAGTATCTCGCGGACCAGCGCCCGGAGGCCGCGCTTGCAGCCGCTTACGGCACGCTCGCGCGCTACCGGCTGATGGAATGGCTGAACTTTCTCGGCACCGAGATCCACAAGGGCTTCATCCCGCTGTTGTATGCGGTGCAGGCGGGGAAGTACGTCGAGCCCGTGCGGCAGAAGCTCGACGGCCGCTTCGCGTGGATCGACCGCCAGCTCGACGGCAGGACGTTCGTTACCGGCGACACGTTCACCGTCGCCGATGCGTACCTGTTTGCGCTGACCGGCTGGGGCAAGGCCGACTGGATGCGCTCGGTGTACAACGCGGAAATCGACCTGAGCCGGCATGCGCATCTGCGTACGTGGTACGAGCGGGTGCGCGCGCGGCCAGCGGTGCAGGCCGTGCTGGCGGCGGACAACCTGCTGCAATGACGCGCGGCGGCCGTGGCGGCCGCGGCGCGGCATGCGCGTCGTTTCGCCGTCGCGACGCAGCGCCATGCCGCACCAGCCCGCGCTATAATCGCCGCCATGAAACTGCTTCGGACCTTCATCCTGCTGCTGCTGTGCGCGGTGCTGCCCATCACTGGGCTGGCAGCCAGCGGCTTGACCGGTGAATGTCCGATGCAGCACGGGATGTCGATGGAGGTGGACACGGGCATGAACATGGCCATGTCCGCCGACATGAGCGGCTGCGATTCGATGCAGCCGTCCTCCGCCGATCACGCGAAGGCCAAAGTCAAGGGCACGGCCTGCAAGGTGACGGCCCAATGCCAGTTCGGCAGTCTCTACCACCCGGCCGCCCGCGCCGACGTCAGCCGTCCCGCTGCATTCGCCAGCACGATCGTCTTCCACTACACGCAGTCCGTCCCGGCTCGCGACCCGAACGGGTTGTGGCGCCCGCCACGCATCAGCTGATCCCGATTTGACCGGTTCGCCGCGTACGCGGTGAGGTTCGTCCTGTGCGCAGGACGTGGAATCCCTTTGGGTTCCGATTTGGGGTTACACCATGTCATTCGCTTTCCGCATGCCGCGCATGCCGCGTGCACGTCGGCGCGCGCCCGTACCGTGGGCCGCGCTGCTGATGGCGGGCGCCGTTCACGCGCAGCAGGCGCCGCTGACGCTGGACGCCGCGCTGCAGTCCGCCACCGATCGTTCCGCGTCGATGCAGGCCGCGCAGGCTTCCGTGCTCGCGCGTTCCGAAGCGGCCATCAAGGCCGGCCAGTTGCCGGACCCGATGCTCAAGGCCGGCATCGACAACCTGCCGGTCAACGGCGGGCAGCGCTTCACCGTCGGCCAGGACTTCATGACGATGCGCCGCATCGGCATCGAGCAGGAATGGGTGTCCGGCGACAAGCGGCGGCTGCGTACCGCGCTGGCCGACGAACAGGTCGGCCGCGAGCGCGCCGGCTATCTCGTGCAACTGGCGGCCGTGCGCCGGCAGACCGCGACGGCGTGGCTCGATGCCGTCTATGCGAAGCAGGCGCTCGCGCTTCAGCAGGCGCTGCTCGGTCACATGAACCATGAACTCGACGCGACGCAGGCGTCGTATCGCGGCGCGAAGGCGAGCGCGGGCGACGTCGTGCAGGCCCGCGCGATGCTCGCGCAGGCGCAGGACCAGGTGCTCAAGGCGCAGCAGGCGTATCGCACCGCACTTGTCGCGTTGGGCCGATGGACGGCGGCGCCCGTGACGGACGTGGCGGGTACGCCGCCCGCGCCCGAATCCTTCGTCTCGTCATTGCCGCCGGACGAGCTGCGCCTGTCGCAGCCGGCGCTCGTCGCCGCCGCGAACGATATCGCGGTGGCCGAAGCCGACGCCGCGGTCGCGAACAGCGAGCGCAGCCCCAACTGGACGTGGGAAATCGCGTACCAGCAGCGCGGCGGCGCGTATTCGAACATGGTGTCGGTCGGCGTCTCGATCCCGCTGCCGCTCGATCGCAAGAATCGCCAGAACCGCGACGTCGCCGAAAAGGCCGCGCTCGCGACGAAGGCGCGCCTGATGTACGAGGACACGCTGCGGCAGGTACAGGCCGACATCCGCACGCAATCCGACACGCTGGCGAGCGGCCGCGAACGTATCGCGAACCTGGGCGCCGCGCTGTTGCCGGCCGCCGAGCAGCGCGTGCAGCTCGCGACGGCCGCGTACCGGGCCGGCACGGGTTCGCTCGCCGACACGTTCGCCGCGCGGCGTGCACAACTCGACGCGCAGTTGCAGGTGCTCGATCTCAGGCGCGAGGTCTCGCAGACCTGGGCGCAACTCGAATATCAGGTCGTGCCGTCGGCGACGGCCGCCGCGCAGTGAAGGAGACGCTCATGACAAGGCAATCACTGATGCGTGCGGCGCTGATCGCGTTCGCCGGCGCGGCGCTCGCCGGCGCCGGCTATTTCGCGGGCGTTCGCCATGCGACGCGCGGCGCGGCGACGGTCGCCGTGCCCGCCGCCGCGCCGTCGGGCGTACCGTCGGGTGTGCCTGCTCAGCAGGCCGCACGCAAGGTGCTGTACTGGCACGACCCGATGGTGCCGAACCAGCACTTCGACAAACCGGGCAAATCGCCGTTCATGGACATGCAGTTGCAGCCCGTCTATGCGGATGAAGGCGGTGCCGCGGCGGGCATCCGGATCGATCCGGGCCTGCAGCAGAACCTCGGCATCCGCTATGCGACCGTGCGCCGGCAGCAGACGGCGGCCGGCTTCGACGCGGTAGGCACCACGCAGTTCGACGAAGCGCGCGCGGCGGTCGTGCAGTCGCGCGTCACGGGCTACATCGATCGTCTGTATGCGCGTGCGCCGATGCAGCGTATCGCGAAGGGCGCGCCGGTCGCATCGCTGTTCGTGCCCGACTGGCTCGCGCCGCAGGAGGAGTATCTCGTGCTGAAGCGCGGCGGGATGGACGGCAGCCTGCTCGATGCGGCGCGCGCACGGATGCGCGCGCTGTCGATCCCGGACGCGATGATCGCGGCCCTCGACCGCACCGGCCGCGCGCAGACGCACGTCGTGCTGAGCGCGCCGGAAACCGGCGTCGTCAGCGAGCTGAACGTGCGCGACGGCGCGATGGTCGCGCCCGGTCAGACACTCGCGAAGATCGCCGGGCTGTCGACGCTGTGGCTGATCGTCGAGGTGCCGGAAGCGCTCGCGTTGAACGTGCAGCCGGGGATGTCGGTCGATGCGACGTTCGCGGGCGATCCGGCCCGGCATTTCAGCGGACGCATCCGCGAGGTGCTGCCCGGCATCAGCACGGGCAGCCGTACGTTGCAGGCGCGTGTGGAGATCGACAACGCGTCGCTGAAGCTCACGCCCGGCATGCTGATGCGCGTGCGGATCGCCGAGAAGGAGACGGTGTTGCGCCTGCTGGTGCCGTCCGAGGCGGTGATCGCGACCGGCCGGCGCACGATCGTCATCGCGAAGCACGGCGACGGCCGGCTGCAGCCGGTGTCGGTGACGGTCGGCAACGACGTCGGCGGCGACACGGAAGTGCTCGGCGGGCTGAACGAAGGCGACACGGTCGTCGCGTCGGGGCAGTTCCTGATCGATTCGGAAGCCAGCCTGAAAAGCGTGCTGCCGCGGCTGGGGCGGGCGGCAGGCACAAGCGCGGCCGCCTCATCCGCGACGGCAACCGCGCCGGTCTACGAAACCACCGGCAAGGTGGAGAAGGTCACGGCCGACGACATCACGTTCTCGCATCAACCGGTGCCGGCGCTTGGCTGGGGCGCGATGACGATGGCGTTCGGCAAGCCGTCGGCGCACGCGTTTCCGGACGTGAAGCCGGGCCAGACCGTGCGCTTCGCGTTCACGCAGACCGACGACGGCTATCGGCTGACGAAGGTCGAGCCGCAGGGAGGCGAGCGATGATCGCGCGCATCATTCACTGGTCCGTCCATCACCGGTTTCTGGTGCTGCTGGCCACCGTGCTGCTCGCGGCATGGGGCGTGCATTCGCTGCGACAGACGCCGCTCGACGCATTACCCGACCTGTCGGACACGCAGGTGATCGTGAAGGCGTCGTATCCGGGCAAGGCGCCGCAGGTCGTCGAGGATCAGGTGACCTATCCGCTGACGACGACGCTGCTCGGCGTGCCGGGCGCGAAAACCGTGCGCGCGTACTCGTCGTTCGGCGATGCGTTCGTCTACGTGCTGTTCGACGACCGCACCGATCCGTACTGGGCGCGTTCGCGCGTGCTCGAATACCTGAGCCAGGTGCAGAGCCGCCTGCCGGCGGGCGCGACCGTGTCGCTCGGGCCGGATGCGACCGGTGTCGGCTGGGTGTACGAGTACGCGCTCGTCGATCGCACTGGTCAGCACGACCTCGGCCAACTGCGCGTGCTCAACGACTGGTTCCTGAAGTTCGAGCTGAAGGCCGTGCCGGACGTATCGGAAGTGGCGAGCATCGGCGGCATGGTGCGCCAGTACCAGGTCGTGCTCGATCCGGACAAGCTGCGCGCGTACGGCATCACGCAGGCGGCGGTCGCGGAGGCGCTGGGCAAGGCCAACCAGGCGTCCGGCGGCTCGGTCGTCGAGCTGGCCGAGTCGGAGTACATGGTGCGGTCGTCCGGCTACCTGCGCACGCTCGACGATTTCCGTCGCGTCGTGCTGCGCACCGACGACACCGGCACGCCCGTCCTGCTCGGCGACGTCGCGCGCATCCAGGTCGGCCCGGCGATGCGGCGCGGCATCGCGGAACTGAACGGGCAGGGCGAGGTGACGGGCGGCGTCGTCGTGATGCGCTCGGGCAAGAACGCGCTGACGACGATCGACGCGGTGAAGGCGAAGCTCGCCGACCTGAAGCGTTCGCTGCCGCCGGGCGTCGAGATCGTCACGACCTACGACCGTTCGCAACTGATCGCGCGCGCGGTCGACAACCTGACGGACAAGCTGATCGAGGAATTCGTCATCGTCGGCATCGTCTGCGCGGTGTTCCTGTTTCATCTGCGCAGCGCGCTGGTCGCGATCCTGTCGCTGCCGCTCGGCGTGCTGGCCGCGTTCATCGTGATGCGCTACCAGGGCGTGAATGCGAACCTGATGTCGCTCGGCGGGATCGCGATCGCGATCGGCGCGATGATCGACGCGGCGATCGTGATGATCGAGAACGCGCACAAGCATCTGGAAGCATACGACCGCGCGCATCCCGGCGAGCCGATCACCACTGCGCGCCGTTGGGAACTCGTCGCGGCGTCGGCCGCGGAGGTCGGGCCGGCACTGTTCTTCTCGCTGCTGATCATCACGCTGTCGTTCGTTCCGGTGTTTTCGCTGGAAGGGCAGGAGGGCAAGCTGTTCGCGCCGCTCGCGTTCACGAAGACCTATACGATCGCGGCCGCCGCCGGGCTGTCGGTGACGCTGGTGCCGGTGCTGATGGGCTATCTGGTGCGCGGTCGCATTCCGCACGAGCACGCGAACCCGCTCAACCGCGTGCTGATCGGTCTGTACCGGCCGCTGCTCGAAGCGACGCTGCGGCGCCCGTGGGCCGCGATCGGCGTCGCGGTCGTCGCGCTCGTGCTGACGGCCGTGCCGTTGTCGCGGCTCGGCGGCGAATTCATGCCGCCGCTCGACGAAGGCGATTTGCTGTACATGCCGACCGCGCTGCCGGGCATCTCGGCGGACAAGGCGAGCGAGCTGCTGCAGCAGACCGACCGGCTGATCAAGACCGTGCCCGAGGTCGACACGGTGTTCGGCAAGTCGGGCCGCGCCGATACGGCGACCGACCCGGCGCCGCTCGAGATGTTCGAGACGACGATCCGCTTCAAGCCGCGCAGCGCGTGGCGGCCGGGCATGACGCCGGAAAAGCTCGTCGACGAACTCGACCGGACGGTGAAGGTGCCGGGCTTGTCGAACGTATGGGTGCCGCCGATCCGCAACCGGCTCGACATGCTGTCCACCGGGATCAAGACGCCGGTCGGCGTGAAGATTTCCGGGCCGGACCTGGCGGGGATCGATGGGATCGCGACACAGGTCGAGGCAGCCGTGAAGCGCGTGCCGGGCGTGACGTCCGCGCTCGCGGAACGGCTGAACGGCGGCCGCTACATCGACGTCGACATCGACCGGCTCGCCGCCGCGCGTTACGGGCTGTCGGTGGCCGATATCCAGTCGGTCGTGTCGTCGGCGATCGGCGGCGAGGACGTCGGCGAAGTGATCGCCGGGCGCGAGCGCTTCCCGATCAACATCCGCTATCCGCGCGAGATCCGCGATTCGCTCGAGAACCTGCGGCAACTGCCGATCGTCACCGCGCGCGGCGCGCAGATCCGCCTCGGCGACGTCGCGCACGTCGCGATCGCCGACGGGCCGCCGATGATCCGCAGCGAGAACGCACGGCTGTCCGGCTACGTGTACGTCGATCTCCGCGGTGCCGACCTGAGCACGGCCGTCCGTGCGATGCAGAAGACCGTCGCGCAACAGGTCGCGTTGCCGCCCGGCTATTCGATCGCGTGGTCGGGTCAGTTCGAGTACCTCGAACGCGCGGCGGCGACGCTGCACACCGTCGTGCCCGTCACGCTCGTCGTGATCTTCGTGCTGTTGTTCGTCACGTTCGATTCGGCGGCCGACGCGTTGCTGCTGATGTCGACGGTGCCGTTCGCGCTGGTCGGCGGGTTCTGGCTCGTGTGGGCGCTCGGCCATGCGGTGTCCGTCGCGACGTCGGTCGGTTTCATCGCACTGGCCGGCGTGGCCGCCGAATTCGGCGTCGTGATGCTGCTGTACCTGAAGGGCGCGCTGCAGCGCCGGCTCGATGCCGGCGAACCGCTGACCGATGCGTTGCTGCTCGACGCGATTCGCGAAGGCGCGGTGTTGCGCGTGCGGCCGAAGGCGATGACGGTCGCCGTCGTGCTCGCCGGGCTCGTGCCGATCATGATCGGCCATGGCGCCGGCTCCGAAGTCATGCAGCGCATCGCCGCGCCGATGGTCGGCGGCATGGTCACGGCGCCGCTCTTGTCGATGTTCGTCATTCCCGCCGCGTGGCTTCTGCTTCAGCGCCGTCGTGCGCGAAGCGCGGGCCGCGCGCGGCATTCCGATGCAGTTTCTTCCGGCACGAACGTGCCATCCATCCCAACCGGAGAATCACGATGAAGATGAATCAATTGATCGCTACTGCCACCGCTGTCGTCGCGCTGAGTGCGTTCGCGGTACCGGCGTTCGCCGCCGGCGAGATGTCGGGCATGGACATGTCCGGCATGAAGATGTCGTCGGACGGTGCGGCGGAATCGAACGCCGCGCTGACCGACGCCGAGGTGAAGAAGGTCGATGCCGCGAGCGGCAAGATCACGCTGAAGCACGGCGCGCTGGAGAACGTCGGGATGCCGCCGATGACGATGGCGTTCAAGGCGAAGGATGCGGCGATGCTCGCGCAAGCGCATGCGGGCGATAAGGTGAGGGTGCGGATCGAGAAGGTCGACGGCACGTTGACGATCGTCAAACTCGTCAAGGATTCCTGATCGTCCGGATGCGGGCGTTGCCGTCGCCCGCGTCGGGTGCCATGAAACGCGCCGCGCCGACGTGTTCGTCGGCCGGCGCGCCCGACCGGCGCTCAGCGCGTCAGCGTCACCACCAGATACCCCGCATAACCCGCGCCATTCGCGAGCAACGCCCAGATCGCGAGCCCGCGCGTGCGCGCATTGACGCGCAGCCAGGCCGCCGCCGCGAGCGTGACGATCACGCCGGTCAGCACTTCGGGGCGCGGCTCCCACGGCGTCAGCATGATGCCGATCGCCGGCAGCAGCGTGCCCTGGAACACCATCGCGCCGGTGATGTTGCCGAACGCGAGCGTGTCCTTCCCGCGGCGAATCCACAGCACGCTGTTGACCTTCTCCGGCAGTTCCGTCGCGATCGGCACGATGATCAGCGACAGCAGCAGCGCCGACACGCCGAGCGCGTGCGACACGCCTTCCACACCATGAATGAAGCCCTTCGCGCCGCCGACCAGCAGCGCGACGCCGATCAGCAGTTGCAGCAAGATCGTCGACAGGTTGGTCGGCAGGCCGACGTGCGACAGGAACATTGCGTGCGGCGCCTCGGTGCCGTGACCGGCGTCGACGAGCCCAGTCGACGCGCGGAACGTCAGCACGACGTACACCACGTAGAGGCCGACCAGCATCGCGGCGAGCAGCGCGCGCACGGCCCAGTTGTGATGCGGGACGAACATCGCGACGGTCGCCAGCGAGAATGCGGCGAGGAAGGTGTTCATGTCGCGCACGAAGCCCGTGCGTTCGGGCGCGATCGTGCCGCGCAGCCCGCGCGAGCGGATCACGGCGAGCGCCATCAGGAGCGTGGTGAGCGTCGCGAGCATCAGCGGCGCGCCGAGAATCGCGCCGACACCGATCTCCTCGTTCACGGCCTGGTTCGACGTGCCGCCGGCCAGCGCGAGCAGCGGCACCATCGTTTCGGGCAGCGCGGTGCCGACGGCCGCGAACAGCGAGCCGGTCACGCCTTCGGAAATCTTCAGGCGTTCGCCGAGATGTTCGAGCGCATTGGTGAAGACTTCGGCGGCGATGAGGATGACGATCAGCATGAACGCCAGTTCGACGAACATGAAGGTCATGCGGCACCTCCGCGGGCAGCGGTGGCGTGAGGTAGACGAGCGGGAAGGAACATGGGGACTCCGTGGTCGGACGCTGACGAACCATGACACATCCGCCGGCGTCCGACCAGGAACGACGCGATGTGCCGATGGTCTCGCCAAGCCGATCAGGCCGAACGCGCCACGGCCGCGGGCCGAGTGTGTTGACGCGTTCGCTTTCCGGGGGACGGAAAGCAGGCTACTCCCCAAAGACGGAAAGCAGTCTAGCCGAGCGGTTTTCGTTCGACAAGCCTTCGTCTCGAAAAATATACCCCTCTACCCTATAGGGGAAATCTTTCGGAGATATACTCCCCTACCCTATCCAGGAGCCGCCGATGAGTCATACCGTTCGCGAGAAACAGAAGCTGCTGAACCGCGTGCGCCGTATCAAGGGGCAGGTCGAAGCGATCGAGCGCGCGCTGGAGGAAGAGCGCGGCTGCAACGACGTGCTGCAACGGATCACGAGCTGCCGCGGCGCGATGAACGGCTTGCTGGCCGTCGTGCTGGAAGACCACATCCGGTCGCATCTCGTCGATGCGGATACGTCCGACGCACACGAAGGCAGCGCGACCGAGCAGCTCATCGACGTCGTGCACAGCTATTTCAAGTAACCGGATCGCAACATGAACGAATTCAACCGCACGTCGGCCGGCGGCGCGCACAGCCACGCGTTTCTGGGCGCCGCACATGCGCGCAACGAGCGTAAGACGTGGATGGTCATCGGCCTGTGCACGGCGATGATGATCGCCGAGATCGTCGGCGGCACGCTGTTCGGCTCGCTGGCGCTGGTCGCCGACGGGCTGCACATGTCGACGCACGCGGGCGCGCTGCTGATCGCGGCGCTGGCCTATACCTATGCGCGCCGGCACGCCGACGATCCGCGCTTCGTGTTCGGCACCGGGAAGCTCGGCGACCTGGCCGGCTTCACGAGCGCGATTGTGCTGGCGATGATTGCATTGCTGGTCGGCTATGAGGCGATCGCGCGCCTGCTGGCGCCGGTGCCGATCCACTTCGACGAAGCGATTCCGATCGCCGTGCTGGGACTCGCCGTGAACCTCGCGAGCGTGTGGCTGCTGAGCGGCGATCACCATCACGGGCATGGTCATGATCATCATCATCCGCACGACCACGATCATGACCACGACGACACACACGATGATCACGGTTCGCACTCGGCCGCGCATCGCGACCACAACATCCGGTCGGCCTACGTTCACGTGATCGCCGATGCGGCCGTGTCGGTGCTGGCGATCGTCGGCCTGCTGCTCGCGCGCGCGTTCGGCTGGGTCTGGATGGATCCGCTCGCGGGCATCGTCGGCGCGCTGGTGATCGCCAACTGGGCGTACGGGCTGATGCGCGATACGGGCGGGATCCTGCTCGACGTCAACGTCGACCGCAGGCTGACGGACAACGTGCGCCGCGCGATCGAGGCGCTCGGCGACAAGGTCAACGACCTCCATGTATGGCGCGTGGGCCCCGGGCACATGAGCGCGATCGTGTCGGTCGAATCGGGCGACGCCGCGCGCGACGCGCGTTTCTACCATGCGCTGCTCGCGCGCTTCGACGGCATGTCGCACGTGACCGTCGAAGTGATGACGCGTGCGAAGGCAGCCTGATCGTGGCCGCGAAATCGCCGTGTATCGACCTGTGCGCGTTCGACGGCCGCACGGGCTTTTGTGTCGGCTGCCTGCGCACGCGCGACGAGGCGCGCGACTGGAAGAAGCTGACCGATCATCGCCGACACCAGATACTGAACGATCGTACGCGGCGGCAGGCGAAGCTGCGGCGCGACGCGGCGCAATAGCAAGCGCGCACGCGCGCCTCGGTCTGCGATCAGGGTTGCGAGCATGCGGTAGCATCACAGGCATTCGGCATCACGATGCCTGAACCGGGAGCGATCCATGCAGACCGACGCACCGACCGGCATTCTTCGGCAGATTCCGCGCAGCGTGTGGGTGCTCGGCTGCGTCAGCCTGCTGATGGACGTGTCGTCCGAAATCATCCACAGCCTGTTGCCGATGTTCCTGATGGCGGGCCTTGGCGCGAGCGCGACGACGATCGGCGTGATCGAAGGGATCGCGGAGGCGACGTCGCCGGTCGTCAAGGTGTTTTCCGGCACGCTGAGCGACTACCTGCGCAATCGCAAATGGCTCGCGGTCGCCGGCTACGCGCTCGGCGCGCTCAGCAAGCCGTTGTTCGCGATCGCGCCGACGATCGGCGTCGTGGTGACCGCGCGGATCGTCGACCGCATCGGCAAGGGGATTCGCGGCGCGCCGCGCGATGCGCTCGTCGCCGACGTCACGCCGGTTCACCTGCGCGGCGCCGCGTACGGGTTGCGCCAGTCGCTCGACACGGTGGGCGCGTTCCTCGGGCCGCTGCTGGCTGTCGTCATCATGCTGGTGTGGCGCGACGATTTCCGCCTCGCGTTCTGGCTGGCCGTGATTCCCGGCGTGCTGGCCGTGGCGCTGCTCGCGTTCGGCATCGACGAGCCGGCGCGTGCGCCGGGCGAGAAGCGCGTGAACCCGATCCGCCGCGCGGTCGTCGCGCAACTCGGCGTCCGCTACTGGTGGGTCGTCGCCGTCGGCGGCGTGTTCGCGCTCGCGCGTTTCAGCGAGGCGTTCCTGGTGCTGCGCGCGATGGGCAGCGGCGTGCCCGTCGCGCTCGTGCCGCTCGTGATGGTCGCGATGAACGTCGTGTATGCATTGTCCGCTTACCCGTTCGGCAAGCTCGCCGATACGACGAGCCACACGAAACTGATGGTGATCGGGCTCGTGCTGCTGATCGCCGCCGACATCGTGCTGGCGCACGGCGCGCACTGGCCGGCCGTGCTCGTCGGCGTCGCGCTGTGGGGGCTCCATATGGGGATGACGCAAGGGCTGCTCGCGACGATGGTCGCGCAGGCCGCGCCGGCCGAATTGCGAGGCACGGCGTTCGGCGTGTTCAATCTGATCAGCAGCATCGTGACGCTCGTCTCGAGCGTCGTCGCAGGCGTGCTGTGGGATCGGGCGGGCGCCGCGGCCACGTTCTACGCGGGGGCTATCTTCAGCGCGGCGACCATCGTGCTGCTCGTGTGCGTTCGCACGTCGTTCGCCGCCGCGCGGGATCGCTAGCGCCGAACGCGGCGGCGCGTCGTCTAACTATCGGTGTCGCGCGGAAAGTAGAGCGCGAACGTCGTGCGCCCGTCGCGGCTCGCGACTTCCACCTTGCCGCGATGCAGCTCCATGATCGACTTCACGATCGCGAGCCCGAGCCCCGCGTTGCGCGCCGCGCCGTGCCGCGACGAATCGATCCGGTAGAAGCGCTCGAAGATCCGCTCGACCTGTTCAGGCGGAATCGCGACGCCGCGATTCGTGACTTCGACGACCGCGTAACCGCGTTGGGTCGACACGGCCAGCTCGATCGTCGACGCGGCTTCAGCGTGTTCGAGCGCATTCGACGCGAGATTGCTCACCGCGCGCCGGAACAGCGTCGCGTCCGCGACGACCGGCGCGTCGCCCTGCACGTCGATGCGCACGCCGGCTTCGTCGGCCAGCGCCTGGAAATACGACGCGAGCCGGCGCAATTCGCTGCCCGCGTCGAGTTCGGCGGCCTTCAGGTGCTGCCGCGCATTGTCGGTGCGTGCGAGAAACAGCATGTTCTCGATCATCCGTTGCAGCCGTTCGCATTCCTCGATGTTCGATTCGATCAGCGCTTCGTATTCGTCGGCCGTGCGTGCGCGCGACAGCGTGATCTGCGACGAGCTGATCACGTTCGCGAGCGGCGTGCGCATGTCGTGCGCGAGATCCGACGAGAACTGCGACAGCCGCACGAACGCGCGTTCGAGGCGGTCGAGCATCCGGTTCACCGACGTGGCGAGTTCGCGCAATTCGACCGGGCCGCCGCGTGCGTCGAGGCGTGCGTTCAGGTTGTGCGCCTCGATGCGCGACGTCTGCCGGCCGAGGCTTTCGACCGGGCGCAGGCCGCGCGACGCGACCGCGTAGCCGAGCGCGGCGACCAGCAGCGCGCCGACGGCCGCCGCGAGCCAGATATCGACGCGATAGCTTTCGAGCAGCGATTGCCGATCGGTCGCCGTGCGTGCGAGTGCGACCTGGATCGCTTCGCCGGACGGCAGTGTCTCGCGTGCGGACACGCAGCGCGACGTGCCGATGCCGGGCGGCGCGCAGGTGAACGGGCGGTCGGCGCTGCCTGCCCGATGCGATGCGGCGATCACCGACGCGAGCGTGTTGCCGGCTTCGTCGGAATGCTCGACGAGCGGGCGGCGTTGCGCATCGTAGATGCCGAGATAGACACCCGGATGCGACAGCAGCACGTCGTGGAACACGGCCGGATCGGCGCGCAGCGCGGCCGTCGATCCGCTGGCGCGCGCGAGCTGCAGGAACTGGTTGAGCTTGCCGGAGATCTCGATGTCGTCGCGCCGCGTCAGCTCGGCGGACAGCGACCGGTACAGATACGCGCCGGTCAGTGCGAACACGAGCGCCGCGACCGCGGCGAACGCGAGCGTCAGGCGCCGCAGCAGCGAATACGATGCGGGACGCGCGGTCACGAACGATCCTCGAGCACGTAGCCCATCCCGCGGATCGTGTGGATCAGCTTCTTCTCGTACGCGTTGTCGATCTTCGCGCGCAGGCGCTTGATCGCCGCGTCGACGACGTTCGTGTCGCTGTCGAAATTCATGTCCCAGATCTGCGACGTGATGAAGGTGCGCGTCAGCACCTCGCCCTCGCGTTCCGCGAGCAGCTGCAGCAGCGCGAATTCCTGCGCGGTGAGGTCGATGCGGGTGTCGGCGCGCCGCACGCGGCGTTTGAGCAGATCGATCTCGAGATCGGCGACGTGCAGGATGTCGCGCACGTTGCGCGGCGCACGCCGCAGCAGCGAGCGGATGCGCGCGAGGAATTCGGCGTACGCGAACGGCTTGAGCAGGTAATCATCGGCGCCGAGCTCGAGCCCGGCGACCTTGTCCTCGATCGCGTCGCGTGCCGTGAGCAGCAGCACGGGCGTCTGCTTCTGCGCGCGCAGCCGCTTGAGCACCTCGAAGCCGTCCAGTTCCGGCAGCATCACGTCGAGCACGACGAGATCGAAATCCTCGTGCAGCGCGAGGAACAGCCCGTCCTGGCCGTTTTCCGCGACGTCCACCGTGTAGCTCGCCTCCATCAAGCCCTTCCGGAGGTAGGACGCCATCTTGGGTTCGTCTTCGACTATCAGTATCCGCATGGTGAGGCAGGCCGTCCGTGATTCCAGCCGGTCAGTGTAACGCCAGAGCGTACGGCGCCGCGCGTGCGCGAACGATGATCGGCGGATGACGGAATTGTCATGAAAGGCCGGTCATGTTTCGGCCATGTCGTCGTCACCGCGGCGGCGATAAGCTGCGGCCGTCTTGTCCCCGGAGCGCGCCGTCGTGCGACGCGCCGGCTCTAACGATCATTGCCTGCCTGATTTCGCATCCATGTCGTACTGGCGCACCTTCCTCGTCGTCGTGTTGCTGGCGCTGAGCCTGCCGATCCAGTCGTTCGCGGCTGTGTCGACGCCGTGCGCGGGCGCCGCCGTGCCGCATCAGGACAACGCGCCGCACACGATGCCGGCCGCGCAGGACGGCCATCACGATCATGGCGATCACGCGCGGCATGCGTCGTGTGCCGCGTGCGTGTCCTGCTGCTTCGGCCCCGCGATGCCGGGCGCGCTCGAGGCGTCGGCCGCGGCGAGCGTCGGCGTCACGACCGTCGCGCCGCCGCGTTCGACCGGGGGCGTGTCGTTCCTGACCGGCGGCATCGACCGGCCGCCTCGCCGGATACCCGTCTAGTTCCTGTCCGCGGCCGACCCGCCGCGATCCGCTATTTGCTCCGGCCATCGCATCACGCCACGCCGGACGACTTACGACGAGACATGTTCATGCGATTGATCATTGCGGCGCTATGGGGCGCGGCGGCCCTCGTGCCGTCGCTCGCGCCCGCGCAAACCCCGTTTCCCGATCCGGCGGACGCCGCCGCGTCGGTGCCGGACGTCACCGTGACGTCCGCGTTCGATGGCTACCGGCGGTATGAGGACGACGCAGGCCCGGGCTGGAAACAACTGAACCGGGACGTGACGGAGCGCCCCGCGAAAGGGCGCACCAGCGGCGGCGCGGCCGGCAACGGCGCGGCTCATTCCATGCACGGAGGGGCCACGCGATGACGACGCTCGCGATATCGCCGAGGATCGGCGCGGCCGCGGTCGTGCTGGCGCTCCTCGCGGGCTGCACCACGTTCTCAAAGGACGGCGGTTTCGACGCCGTGTCGTCGGTCGCATCGGAACGCATCGGGAAGGACGCGGTAGTGGTGCGAACCGACGCCGACCGCGAAGCGGTCGATCGGCGGACGAAGGAATTTCTGGCGAAACCGCTGTCGATGGACGACGCGGTTCAGCTCGCGCTGCTGAACAACCGCGGGCTGCAGGCGTCGTACGCGGAACTCGGGCTGTCGGAGGCCGACCTCGTGCAGGCCGGCCCGCTGCCGAACCCGCGCTTCGCGTTCAGCCGCACGCGTGCCGGCGATGGCGAGCTGACGCTCGGCCGCACGTTCTCGGCGAATGTGTTCGCGCTGCTGACGATGCCGCTGGCAACGAAGATCGAACGCCGCCGCTTCGAGCAGACCAAGCTCGAAACGGCCGATGCGATGCTGAAGGTCGCGGCCGACGCGCGCCGCGCCTACGTGGAAGCGGTCGCCGCCGAGCAGGCCGCGAACTATGCGCAGCAGGTGCGCGACGCCGCGAGCGCGGCGGCCGAACTCGCGCTGCGCATGCGGCAGGCCGGGAACTTCAGCCGGCTCGACTACGCACGCGAACAGGCGTTTCATGCCGACGCGGTCGCGCAGCACGCGAAGGCGCGTCAGCAGGCCGTCGCCGCACGCGAGAAGCTCACGCGTGCGATGGGGCTGTGGGGCGAGCGCACGCGATACGCGCTACCCGAACGCTTGCCAGATTTACCGAAGGCGCGCCCGGACCTGCCCGATCTCGAACGCTTCGCGATGAGCAACCGCCTCGACATCCAGGCGGCGAAGCTGCAGACGCAGGGCGTCGCGTCGTCGCTCGGCCTGAGCAAGGCCACGCGCTTCGTCAACGCGGTCGAGCTCGGTTACGTGAACGACTACGAAACCGGCAAGGGCCACGAGCACGGCTACGAGATCAGCGTCGAGATTCCGCTGTTCGACTGGGGCGGCGCGAAGGTCGCGCGCGCCGAGGCGATCTACATGCAGTCCGCGAACCGGCTCGCGAAAACCGCCATCGATGCGCGCTCGGAAGTGCGCGAATCGTACGCGGCTTACGTCACCAGCTACGACGTCGCCACGCACTACCGCGACGAAGTCGTGCCGCTACGCAAGACGATCTCCGACGAACTGCTGCTGCGCTACAACGGGATGCTCGCGAGCGTGTTCGAGCTGCTGACCGATGCGCGCGAACAGGTTGGCGCGGTCAACGGCTACATCGACGCGCTGAAGGACTACTGGCTCGCCGAAACCGATCTGCAGATGGCGGTCGGCGGCCGGTTGCCGTCGTCGGGTGCCGCGCCGCGCGCGACGAACTCCGCCGAATCAGCACCCGAATCCGCTTCGAAGGCCGACGCTGCGCCGCAGCCGGCTTCCACTCCCGCGGCGCCGTCGGCGCCCGCCACGCAACCGCATCCGGAAGGTCATTGACATGGTGTCCCGTCGACAATTTCTCAGCGGCTCGGGCGCCGCGCTGCTCGGTGCGGCGATGGTCAGCAAGGCCGGCGCTGCATCGCTGCCCGAAGCGCCCACGATGGCGAAAACCGGCACGCAGCCGCCGCGCGTGCCGCCCAACGGCCGCCCGTACACGCCGGTCGCGACGCTGAACGGCTGGTCGCTGCCGTGGCGGATGAAGAACGGCTGGAAGGAATTCCACCTGACGGCCGAGCCCGTCGTGCGCGAGATGGCGCCCGGCATGAACGCGAACCTGTGGGGCTACAACGGCCAGTCGCCGGGACCGACGATCGAGGCCGTCGAAGGCGACAAGGTCCGCATCTTCGTGACCAACCGGCTGCCCGAGCACACGACGATCCACTGGCACGGGCTGCGGCTGCCGAACGGGATGGACGGTGTCGGCGGCCTCACGCAGCCGCATATCCCGCCCGGCAAGACCTTCGTCTACGAGTTCCAGCTCGAAGCGCACGGCACGTTCATGTATCACCCGCACGCCGACGAGATGGTGCAGATGGCGATGGGGATGATGGGCATGTTCATCGTGCATCCGAAGGATCGCGGCACGATGCCGGTCGATCGCGACTTCGTGTTCCTGCTCGCCGCGTACGACATCGACCCGGGCAGCTACACGCCGCGCGTGAACGAGATGACCGACTTCAACATGTGGACCTTCAACTCGCGCGTGTTTCCGGGCATCGATCCGCTGCCGGTGCGCGCCGGCGACCGCGTGCGGATCCGGTTCGGCAACCTGACGATGACGAATCACCCGATCCACCTGCACGGCTACAGCTTCGAGGTCGCGGGCACCGACGGCGGCTGGATTCCGCCGGCCGCGCGCTGGCCAGAAGTGACGGCCGATGTCGCGGTGGGCCAGATGCGCGCGATCGAGTTCACCGCCGATCGTCCGGGCGACTGGGCGTTCCATTGCCACAAGTCGCACCACACGATGAATGCGATGGGCCACCAGGTGCCGAATCTGATCGGCGTGCCGCAGAAGGATCTCGCGAAGCGGATCGGCAAGCTCGTGCCCGACTACATGGCGATGGGCAGCACGGGCGGCGCGATGGGCGGCATGGAGATGCCGCTGCCCGACAACACGCTGCCGATGATGACCGGCACGGGCCCGTTCGGGCCGCTGGAGATGGGCGGCATGTTCACGGTGCTCAAGGTGCGGCAGGGGCTCGGCCGCAACGACTATCGCGATCCGGGCTGGTTCCGGCATCCGAAGGGTACGGTCGCGTACGAATACACCGGCGAATTGCCGGACGGCTGAAGCAGCACGCGGCGGCCGCACCGACGCGGTCGCCGGTTTTCATTCACTCACACGGGAGTCGACACGATGAAGAAGGGACTGGTTTTGATGGCGACGGGGTGCGCGCTGGCGTTCTCCGCCGCGTCGTACGCGGCCGGCGACATGGCCGGCATGGACATGAGCGGCGGCGCGAAGCAGGGCGCCGCGGCGGCGCAGCGCATGTCGCACGGCGAGATTCGCAAGATCGACATGGCCGCCGGCAAGCTGACGATCAAGCATGGCCCGCTGGAGAACCTCGGGATGGATGCGATGACGATGGTGTTCAAGGTCAAGGACCCGGCGATGCTGTCGCAGGTCAAGGTGGGCGATACGATCGACTTCGTCGCCGAGGACGTGAACGGCGCGTTGACCGTCGTCGAACTGAAGAAGCCGTGATGCGGAGCGCGAACATGACCAGCACGATTTCCGGAGGGCTCGCCGCGTTCGCCGCGGCGGCCGCCCTCTTCGCGATGACACCGGTCGCGGCCTCGGCGCACGGCAAGCTCGAAAGCGCCGTACCGGCGGCCGGCAGCACGGTCGACGCGGCGCCCGACGCGTTGCGGCTCACGTTCAACGAAGACCTCGAACCGACGTTCAGCTCGGTGAAGGTGTCCGACGCGAGCGGCAACGCCGTCACGCAGGACAAGGCGAAGGTCGATGCGTCGAATCCGCGCGTGATGACCGTCGCGATACCGAAGCTCGCGGCGGGCGCGTACACGGTGCAGTGGGTGGCGATGACGGCCGATGCGCATCGCACGAAGGGCACGTATACGTTCCGGGTGAAAGGATGAACGACGGCATCGTCGGCCTGCTGCGGCTCGTGTCGGTGGCGATCCAGAACGCCGGGTTCGCGGTCGTCGTCGGCGCGTTGCTCGGCCGGCATTGGCTCGCGCGCGGCGCATCGGTGTGGCAACACGATGTCGGGCGGCGACTCGTCGCGACGCTGCGCAGCGCGTCCGTCGTATCGCTGCTCGCGAGCGTCACCGCGTTCTGGGCGCACTGCGCGCTGATGAGCGAAGTGTCGCTGCTCGACGCGGGGCCGGCGGTTTATTCGATGCTAGCGGGCACCGGGTTCGGCCATGCGTGGCTGGCCGGCACCGTATTCATGCTCGTCGTCGTGCTGCTGTCGTTCGTCACGCATGCGAACGACACGCGGTTTCCGTTCGCGATGGTGGCCGCGCTCGCCGGTGTCGCGCTCGCTCGCAGCAACGGCGGGCATCCGGTGGACGCCGGGCCGTTCAGCGTCCCCGTGTGGGCCGACTGGGTGCATCTGCTGGCGATCAGCGCGTGGGTCGGGCTCGTGCTCGTGACGGCGTTCGGCGTGATGCCGCGGCTCGTCCGCATGCCGGCGAGCGAACGCGCGACGGGCGCATCGTTCGTGCAGTCGCTGTCCGATGCGTCCACTTACGCGCTGGTCGTACTGTTCGCGACCGGCGCGTACAACGGCTGGCGCGGTGTCGATACGCCCGCCAACCTGTTCGCGTCGACGTACGGGCAGATCCTGCTGCTGAAGCTCGTGCTCGTGCTGATTGCCGCGATGCTCGGCGGACACAACCGGTTCTTCGGGATGCCGAAGCTGCTCGCCGCGTTGCAGGACCCGGCCGTCGCGATGCCGGCCGGCGCGTTGAAGCGGTTCGGCACGGTGCTGCGCGTCGAGGCGGTCGTGCTCGGCGGCGTGCTGATGGTGGCGGCCGTGCTCGTGTCGAGCGCGTTGCCGGGGACGGTCTAGCGCGGCGTTTTTTAGGCGGAGGATTCGCGGCATGAGCGACGCGCGGCCGTGAGACGCATGGCCGATCACGGCATGATGACGACAATTACATCGGCCTGTCTGCCGATTACCAAAAACTGTCACCGAGCGCCGCTAAGCTTTCGCCACCCTCACAACCGGGATTCCCGCCATGCGCTCGACAATCCGCCTGTTTGCCCCGCTATTGCTGCTCCCGACGCTCGCCGCGCCGGTATTTGCCGCCACCGCCGCGCCCGTCAGCGCGAACTGCGGCGGCAGCACGACGCCGATCGCCGATATCCAGGGGCCGGGCGCGCCGTCGCCGCTCGCCGGCCAGAACGCGTCGATCGAAGCCGTCGTCACCGCCGATTTCGGCGGCACGGACGGCTTCGGCGGCTTCTTCGTCCAGCAGGCCGACGCGCAGCGCCGCAACCAGCCGGGCGTGTCCGAAGGGCTGTTCGTCTATGCGCCGAAGGTACGTGCGAAGGCCGGCGATCTCGTGCACGTGACGGGCAAGGTCGAGGAGAAATACGGGCAGACGCAGCTCACGCTGGCGGGCGCGATCGCGGTGTGCGCGAACGGCCAGACGGTCACGCCCGCGACGCTCACGCTGCCGGTCGACAGCCCGAACGCGTTCGCCGCGTACGAAGGGATGCGCGTGCGCCTGCCGCAGACGCTGAGCGTCACCGACAACTACGAACTCGGCCGCTACGGCAGCGTGATGCTGAGCAACGGCCGCCTGCGTACGCCGACGAGCGTCGTGCCGCCCGCGCAGGCGCAAACGCAAATCGATGCGAACGCGCGCAACCGTTTGATCCTCGACGACGGCTCGAACAAGCAGAACCCCGCGACCGTGCCGTATCCGGCGCCGGGCCTGTCGGCCGCGAACACGCTGCGCGCGGGCTACACGGTGCGCGACGTCGAAGGCGTGCTCGAAGTGCGTTACGGCGCATGGCGCGTGCAGCCGCTGCCCGGCGTGGCCGTGCCGGTGTTCGACAAGCGCGAGAACCCGCGCACGAACGCACCGGCGCGCGATCCGAAATCGAACCTGCGCGTCGCGTCGTTCAACGTGCTCAACTACTTCAACGGCAACGGTCTCGGCGGCGGCTTCGACGATCCGAACAACCGCGGCGCGAAGACGTTCGAGGAATTCCAGCGCCAGGAAGCGAAGATCGTCAGCGCGCTGAAGGCGATCGACGCCGACGTGATCGGCCTGATGGAAATCCAGAACAACGGTTACGGCGAACTCAGCGCGGTGCGCCAGCTCGCGGCGAAGCTCGGCAGTCACTGGCGCGTGGTCGATCCGGGCACGTCGCGGCTCGGCGGCGACGCGATTGCGGTCGCGATGATCTACGACAGCCGCAAGGTCGAACCGGTCGGCCGCGCGGCGACGCTCGCGATCGACGACAAGAACCGCCAGCCGCTCGCGCAGTCGTTCCGGCTGGTCGGCGGCAACAAGCAGGCGCTGACGGTGGCCGTGAACCACCTGAAGTCGAAGAACTGCCCGGATGCCGCGAACGACGATCTCGACCAGGGCGATGGTCAGGGCTGCTGGAATCCGACGCGCACGCGCGCGGCGGCGAAGGTCGCCGACTGGCTGGCCGGCAACCCGACGGGCGTCAAGAGCCAGGGCGTGCTGCTGATCGGCGACTTCAACAGCTACACGTACGAAGACCCGATCCGCACGCTCGAATCGCGCGGCTATCGCAACCTCGTCGCGCGCTGGATCGGCGCGAACGCGTACAGCTACGTGTACAACGGCGAAGCCGGCTATCTCGACCACGCGCTTGCGACGCTGCCGCTCGCGTCGCACGTGAAGGCCGTGCACGAATGGCACATCAATGCGGACGAGCCGCTCGCGCTGCAGTACACGCTCGCGTACAAGTCGACGGAGCAGCAGAAGACGTTCTACGCGACCGATGCGTATCGTTCGTCGGATCACGATCCGGTGCTGATCGATATCGCGTTGCCGGGCGGCGGGAAGTAATCATGGTGTGAGTTTTTGCGGCGGGCGCGATGGGCGGCAATGCCGGACATCGCGCCCGCCCCGAAAGTCGTTCGAATACCGGGTAAATAATTCCGTGAATGATTAATCGAGCCGGTATTTTATGGATGATGCGCTGCACATCGGCACTTCGGTTGAAAGTGGATTGAGACGGAACGAATCATCGATTGGGGATAATAAAATTGAAAGAATAATCCTGTCGTTTTGAAGGTTTTCGATTTGCTGCGCCAATACGGGAGAGGCCGCTGCATTGCGCGTGAAAAGTAAAATATTCCACGCAGCATTGCTGCCAAAACGCACCTTGCACGAATAATTCCGCTTTCTTTCAAACTCCAGACACTGCCCGCCCTTCGCATCATTGCGGGATTTTTAATATCCGAATGATCTTTGACAACGCGGCGCAGCACCGCCTATTTTTGTCATGTCGTAAATTCCGGTAATACAAAAAGTTGGCCAAACTGCAGGGGGCGCGTCCGGCATCATTCTCGCCAGCAGTTTGCTGTGTCTGTATCAAGTTCAGTCTCTTGGAAGTCCTATCCCCAACCGCCGACTGCCGACCGTGCAACGCGAGTGGCGGGTCGGCCTGCGCGTGTCGCGGGCGTTGGCGGCCTTTGTGAAGCGGTATCCGATATCAAGGGCAGAGATGAAACCAGACAGGAGCAGTACCGGCAGCCGCCGTGTTCGTCGCGGCCGGCTGGCCGGGCTAGGCGCATTGACCTTCATGACACTGGCGCTCGCGGCGTGCGGCGGCGACGATTCGTCGTCCGTCGGCGCGTCGAGTCTCGCGCAGGCCACCGCGAGCCAGCAGGCCAGCGCGCAGGCGGCCGGCACGCAGGCGCCGACCGCCAACCAGCCGTACGTCGACCCGGTCGCGTACTCGATGAACGCGACCGACGGCCTCGCGCCGTCGCAGGTGTCCGAGAAAGCGGCCGTCATGCATTACCAGTGGAAAGGCGGCGGCAAGACGATCGACTACACGACGACCACCGGCCACCTGACCGCGCAAGACGCGAACGGCAATCCGGAAGCATCGATGTCGTATGTCGCGTACACCGCGCCCAGCACGAACGGCAAGCCGCGCCCGGTCACGTTCGTCTATAACGGCGGGCCCGGCTCGTCGTCGATCTGGCTGCGGCTCGGCTCGTTCGCGCCGACCCGCGTGGCCACGCCCGATCCGCTGTTCGGCAACAACTGGCCGAACTATCCGCTCGTCGACAATGCGGAGAGCCTGATCGACACCACCGACCTCGTGTTCATCGACCCGCCCGGCACCGGGCTGTCGGAAGCCGTGTTGCCGAACACCAACCAGAAGTACTGGGGTTCCGACGTGGACGTGAACATCATGCGCGACTTCATCCAGCGCTACCTGAACGTCAACAGCCGCGGCACGTCGCCGATCTACCTGTACGGCGAATCGTACGGCACGCCGCGTACCGACATGCTCGCGCTCGCGCTGGAATCGGCCGGCGTGCACCTGACGGGGATCGTGCTGCAATCGGCGATCCTGAACTACTTCGCGGACGCGGTGGAAGCGGTGGCGATCACGCAGTCGACCGAAGGGCTGCTGCTCGATACCGATACGGTGGCCGGCTATCTGCCCGGCTACGCGGCGGTCGCCGCGTACTTCAACCAGGTGTCGCCGGCGCCGGTGAACCAGGATCTGTACGCACTCCAGACGGAACTGTTTACGACGCTGATCTACAGCCAGTTGCAGAAGTATTCGCAGTCGTGGGTGTTGAGCCAGCTCGGCATTCCGGATGCGCTCGGCACGCCGGTGTTCCCGAGCGATGCGACGCTCAGGCTGTGGTCGATTCCATCGAGCCTCACGCAGCAGGCGCTGCGCGACTACTTCAACGCGAATCCGTTCGGCACGAGCCTGCTGCCCGGCACGACGATCGGCCGGTATGACGGGCGCGTGTCGTTGCCGAACTCGGACCCGCGGCTGCAGAACGACGGCGATCCGTCCGACATCCTGATCTCGCAGCCGTTCACGAACGCGCTCGCGACGCAGATGCCGGACTACCTCGGCTATACGGCCCCGAACGCGACGTACCTGCCGCTGAACGACGACATCATCGGCGTCTGGGACTTCTCGCACGACGGCCAGCCGATGCCGGACACGATCCCCGATCTGCTCGGTGCGCTGCAGCTCAACCCGAAGCTTCGCGTGCTCGCGGAGAACGGCTACCACGATCTCGCGACGCCGTTCTTCAACACGGAGAAGCAGCTCGCGCGGCTGCAGACGGTGAAGGGCCTGCATCCGAAGCTGCAGGTGAATTTCTTTCAGGGCGGTCACATGATCTATCTGGACGACGTCGCCCGTCCGCTGATGAAGCGGGATTTGCAGACGTTCTACAAGGGCGCGCGGATTCCGACGGCGCTGACGCTGCACACGCTGCCGCCGCCGTGGCCGGACGAAAACCCGCCGAGCGTACCGACCGGCAGCGCGCCGGGTGCGACGACCGCGACCACGCTGGCGGTAGCCCCTTGAGCAACGGAGTCCTTATCAAAGGAACCTTCTATTCATCCATTGAATGCGAGCGATCATGTCCCTAATCCAATTGATGCGGCGTATGTCTCCGTTGATCGTGCTCGGCGCCGTGATGAGCACTGCCTACGCGTTGCCGCCGCAGGCGGTGGCGCCGGTGAAGCTGCCGCACGGCGGGCGCGGTGTCGACGGTCCGTTCTTTCCGGCCACGCGGGCGGCGCCGGTGTTGCCGTCGACCGGCGCGACCCTGCAGCAGCAGGCGCAGCAGCGCGTCGACGCGAGGCTCGGCGGCAACACCGTGCTGAGCAACGGCGCGGCCGTGACGAAGGCGCAGGCGCAGAGCAGCGGGCTCGGCTTCGTGTCGAAGCACTTCGACGAGATCGATGCGAAGCACACCGGCCGCGTGACGATGAGCGATGTGCGGCAGTTCATCCGGCAGCGGCAGGCGCAGGCGCAGCAGGAACAGCAGGACGAGTGACGTAGCAGGCAGGGCGGCGGCCGGCGTGGTTTTCCGTCGCGCCGGCCGCCGAATTGGACGCCTGGGCGCGTGCGGCGTGCAGGCTAAGGCGCGATCACCGTCATCCTGAACGGCCCGCCGTGTTCGGCCGCATGCGCGACCGCGTCGTTCGCGTCGTCGAGCGCGAAGACCGTCACGTCGAAGTGGCCGAGGTCGAGCAGCCCGCCGCGAACGAGCCCGGTCATCAGCGTCACGGCTTCCGTCGGGTACATCCATTTGCCGCGCAGCGTGATGTCGTTGCGCATGATCCACGGATACGGCAGCTCGAGCCCGGCCCCGCCGAGCATGCCGACGCCGCCCATCAGCACCACGCGCCCGTACGGACGCACGGCCATCACGGCCGCCCGCACCGTCGTCGCCGGCACCGACGGCGGCATCAGGTCGATCACGCAATCGATCGGCCCGGGCGCCGCCTGCTGCATACGGGTGCGGTCCGCGGTTTCGTCGCCGGTCAGCTCGACCGTGTGCACGCGATCGCCGAAGCGGCGTTCGAGATCCGCCAGCACGCGCGCATTGCGGCCGGGCGCGACCACGCACCGCGCGCCCATCGCCAGCGCCACCGCGATGCACGCGCTGCCGAAATTGCCGGTCGCGCCGCTGACGAGCAGGATTTCGCCGGCGCGCAGGTCGGACGCAAGCAGCCCGCCGTAAGGCACGAGCAGCGTATTGAGCGCGCACCAGCGCGCGGCGTCGGCCGGCGCGATCGCGCCGATGCGCACCGCGTTCTCGGTCGGCACGCGCAGCCGCTCCGCGAACGGACCGTCGTGAAAGTAGCGTTGCAACTGCTTGCCGCCTTCGCCGCGCGCGCTCCAGCCCTGCAGCACGATGTCGGGCTGGAGCGCGTCGTCGCGCGAGCGCACGGTCGGGTCGCAGAACACCCAGTCGCCCGGCTGCAACTGCGTCGCGTCGGGGCCGGTTTGCCGGACCCGGCCGATCGCGCCGCAACCGGGCACCATCGGCAACTCGATCGGATAGCGGCGCTCGCCGCTGAACACTTCATGCGCATAGGACAGCACCGGCGTCGCGACGACGTCCACGACGACTTCGCCGGTGCCGAGCACGGGGTCCGGCATCGTTTCGATCGCGAGCGGCTGGCCCAGCGACTTCAGAATCGCAGCTTTCATGACGCTTCCCGAGGGTGAGGACGCGTCGATTCTGGCAGGCTTAGAATCGGCAACAAGGCCCGGCGCGAGCCCAGGATGGGCCGATACCACCCTGCACGGAGCGAACCCGATGACCGTCACCACGCGAACCCCGTTCGGCGATTTCCTGCGCTCGCGGCGCAAGAAGCTGCGCCCGGACGCCGTCGGCCTGCACGACGGCCCGCGCCGGCGCACGCCCGGCCTGCGGCGCGAGGAAGTGGCGGAACTGGCGGGCATCGGCGTCGACTGGTACGTGCGGCTCGAGCAGGGGCGCGACGTCAATCCGTCGGATACGACGCTCGACGCACTGGCGCGCGCGTTGCGGCTCGACAAGGCGGAAGCTGCCCACTTGCGCACGCTCGCGCGGCGCGATGGGTCACCTGCGTTCGTGCCGGAACGCGTGCCGCCGGCCATCGCGCGGCTCGTCGCGCATCTTCAACAGCCTGCCTACGTGACCGGCCGACGCTGGGACATCCTCGCGTGGAATACGGCCGCGGCCGATCTGCTCGGCTTCGACCGGCTGGCGCCGGCCGATCGCAACATCCTCGTCTACATGTTCGAGGCACCGTACGCGCGTGCGCTGTTCGCCGCGCGCTGGGCCGACGAGGCGCGACGGATGATCGCGCTGTTTCGCACGAACCACGATCTCTACGCGAGCGACCCGGCGTTCGTCGCGCTGGTCGCGCGCTTGCGCGCCTGTAGCGAATTCTGTCGATGGTGGGATACGCACGACGTGCGCAGCGGCGTGTCGGGCGAGAAGGTGCTCGTGCATGCGCAACGCGGCACGCAGCGCTACGAGTACGCGACGTTCCAGGCGAACGACGATCCCGCGTTGAAGCTCGCGATCTATACGCCGGTGAACGGCGATGAAGAGACGTGATGCGGCGGTGACGCGCGCCACCGGCGGCCACACGGCGAAGCATCGGCTTCATGCGTGAACGCAGGTGGTCGGTCAGGCGTAACGGCAGGGCGGCTTACGCCGTGCGTCGTTCGGACAGCCGATTCCACAGCATGCCGGAGCGGCTGCCGCTGCGGCAATACGCGAGCACCGGCTTCGGCAGCGTGTCGACCAGTGCGCCGAACGCGTCGACTTCCGCGTCGCCGATGCGGTCGCGTTCGACCGGCAGGTAGCGCGCGTCCATGCCCAGTTCGCGCGCGGCGGCGGCGATCTCCTCGAACGCCGGCTGATCCGCGCCTTCGCCGTCCGGCCGATTGCAGATCACCGCACGGAAACCAGCATTGCGGATCGCCTTCAGGTCGGCCGGCGTGATTTGCCGCGACGCGGTGAAGCCGGTCGTTGCCGCCGCCCGACATTGCTCGATCGCCCGCGCGAAACATGCGATCGCGAAGTCGACGTCCTGTTCCGTCGTGAAACGCCCGAAACTGATGCGCACGGTGCGGCCGGCCGTTTCCGCATCGAGGCCGATCGCGGTCAGCACGTGGGACGGCGCGCCGCTGGTCGAATTGCAGGCGGAGGTGGACGACACGGCAAGCGCTTCGCCGAGCATGAACGGGAAGAAGCCCGGCGCATGTACCGTCAGGCTCAGCGTGTGCGGGATGCGGCGCGCGGCGGCCGCGTTCTGCGTGACGTCGCCGAGCGCGGACAGCGCGCCGGTGAGCCGCGCGCCGAGCGCCGCGATCCGTGCGGCTTCGCCGTCGAGTTTTTCAGCGGCGAGTTCGCACGCGACGCCCATGCCGACGATCTGATGCGTGGCGAGCGTGCCCGAACGCAACCCGCGCTCGTGGCCGCCGCCGTGGATTTGCGGCGCGATCCGGCTCGCGATCTCGCGGCGGACGAACAGTGCGCCGATGCCTTTCGGGCCGTACACCTTGTGGGCGGACATCGACATCATGTCGATGCCGAGCGCGCGCACGTCGATCGGCGTCTTGCCGAGCGCCTGCGCGGCGTCGACGTGGAGCAGCGCGCCGGCGGCGTGCACGATGCGGGCGATCGCGCCGATGTCGGTCAGCGTGCCGATCTCGTTGTTCACGAGCATCAACGACACGAGGCCGGTGTCGGGGCCGATCGCGGCCGCCACGGCGTCGGCGGTGATTTCGCCGTTCGCGTCGGGCGTCAGGAAGGTCACCTGCATGCCATGCTTCGACAGGTTCGCCATCGTGTCGAGAATGGCCTTGTGCTCGAGGCGGCTCGTGATCAGGTGGCGCTTGCCGGTCGCGTTTTCCGCATAGCCCTTCAGCGCGAGGTTGTTCGATTCGGTGGCGCCCGACGTCCAGACGATTTCGTCGGCGTCCGCGCCGATCAGGGCGGCGACTTGCGCGCGGGCGTGCTCGACCTTGTCTTTCGCGAGCCGGCCGGCGGCGTGCGAGCTGGATGCGGGGTTGCCGAAGATGCCGTCGAAGCCGAGACAGGCCGTCATCGCTTCGATCACGCGCGGATCGGCGGGCGTCGTGGCAGCGTAGTCGAGGTAGTGCAGCGGGGTGGGTTCGCTCATGTCCGTCTCTTGCTGATTGCGTAGTGACGGAAATGATACGGGGGACAGAAGGGAAAAAGGATCCAAAGTTGGCTGGGGATTCGGCTCGAAGTGGAATTATGTTTTCTATGTGTGGGAAATAGCGGAATTCGTTTCTCCGTGGCTTCGCTGGCCGGAATCGCCGCGATTACGTCGCCGCGTCGGGGCCGGGTTGGGTCGATAGCCGGTGCGCATCCCGCACCCATGCCAGCAGCGCCTGCTCGTACCTCGACGGAATCGTGACGGTGAGCGTCGTGAGGCGGGCGGCGTTGCATGGCAGATCGAGATAGCGTCGCCAGGCTTTTCGCACAAGTTGCGACATCGCGGAGTGCGTCATGCCGAGTTCGGCGGCCAGCGCCCGTTGCGATCTGCCCTTCACGAAAATCTCATGCAAGGCCCACTGATTCAGCGGCTTGATCCGCGTATCCTGCATCCGCAACAGCAGGAACTGTTCGGCGGTCATGCGTCGGGGCGTCGGCATTCAGATTCGCCCCGAATGTCGAAGCGACGAGATCAATTCCGCGCCGCACGAAGTCTTGTGGCCGTCGAACGCGGCGGCCCCGCCTTCGATGTCGAAGGCCGGGTCGCCTTCGGCAATCGTGCAGGCGCCATGAATCGGACACGAGCACGCGTCGCCGATACGAGCGACCGCGCGCCCCATCACCATGCTTTTTCGGGCGCCGGATTCGACCCGGCCGCCGTGGGTGTGCGTATCTTCTACCCGGATAATTCCCCGCATGGGATTCCGTCCTCCAAATGGTTTGAGGTCTGACGCGGCGATCACGTTCGGATGAAGCGATTTGCCGCGCCGGTGTGCATCACCATGAATAGCCCTGCATGCCGTAATTTGTATCGTGTCGGCGTCCCCACCACGGCAGGTCGCCGCCGAAGTGATTGATCCGGCCGATTGTGAAACGCAGACGATCCGACCCAATAATTGTTTGGCATCCAGACTATTGAATTGGCTCGCAATTCTTCCGATCTTCCTCCGATGGTCCGCGGTGTTGGGCCGCATCCATCCAACCCAGATTAAATTGGGTATAACTGTAGTGGCATAACAGCGTGGGCTTTCCAGCGACGCTTTTGTCATCGACGGTTAAGGCGTCAAGTGTGAGAGGCACAGAAGGAAATGTAACATCAGCTAACGCGATTTGATTGGCTCTATACTTGATATTGAACTTTCCAACCCAATATTCCGCCGCCTTGCCTGATACGACACGATAGCCGGTCGGCGCTGTTTTTGGTGAAACATAATACAAGGCCATCGACTGATGTAGCCGCACATCATCGCCCCCCGAAAATCGAAATAGGTCGCTGGGAACAAATAGATCGGTCGGATAATTCTTTCTTTCATAATGCGGTTTCGGTTGTCTAGCAAAAATCCATTGATGCTCGTCATCGTAAACGACCAACTGAATATCTATAGCCACAGGGCTGGCGAGAGAATTGTAATCTTCAATCTGCATGTAGCTCGGATAGCGATTCCCTTTATCGGCAACAAGGTCATCGGGAATTGCAAACACGATTTCTGGGTACTTATTGAATGCACCCATGAAACGATATTTGGTGCCGGGTACATAGGCGGAGATCGGGCGGCGCATGGGTAAATTCGTACCTTGGACTTTCCAACTAATCGGACGTGCATCCAGAAGGCTTTTCCAATCGGGCTTTGTTCCGCTCTTCAAGGCGACCAGATTTTGCCGTTTACAGTCGCTGCTCCGATCATAGCAACTATTATACAAATAAAGACTGATGCCCTCGTTTTCCAGCGTCAACCACGGACGTGGTTCAGCCGGAAAGCTATAAATTTTCTCGTAAGATCTCGTTGAAAAATGCGGCACAATCATCGGCGGGCAACCGGCTAGCAACACACTTATCGGCAGCGCCACGATCAATTTTATCTTTTTCAAATATTTGGATTTTAATGTCCGGAGCATGCTATTCATACCATTCCGCTATTTTCATATCGTCATTGTTAATCTGGAATCATGGTGGTGACGAAAGGAAACGCCATGAGCGCCACCAAACCGGGCGCGATAGCAAATGGCTGCACTCGACTCCTGTTACTAGACGCGGCGGTTACGTTCACATGCAGCGCGCCGCCAAGCCGATGTGCATCACCACGAATAACCTTGCATGCCGTAATTTGTGTCGTGTCGGCGTCCCCACCACGGCAGGTAGGCATTGTTGCCGCCGCGTGCGCGGAACCAGTCCTTGTCGGGATCGATTGGTGTGAGCTTCGACGGCGGCAGGACGACGACCGCGACGGGATGCTCGGGGTCGGTCGTGCCAGCGACGAGTGCGTTGCCGCCGAAGTGATTGATCCGGCCGATGGCGAGCGCGACGTCGGTCAATGCGCTGCCTGTTCCCATGTCGCCGAGTAGGGCGGCTGTGTTGAAGGTCTGTTTGCGGTGGTCGTATTCGGGGAGGGTTTCGGTCAAGGTCTGCGCGAGCACGGCAAGACGTGCGGACGATGCGTCGCTGCCTTTACCTGCGTCGTGAACGATGTAGTTGAGGTCAGGGACCGTGATGCCGGCGTTGCGTGCCGCTTGGTCGATGGTCGCCTTCCACGCCTGCACGGCGCGGGTCGTGCCTGCCTTCTGCGGAAAATCATGCGTGTTGCCGGTTGCGGCTTTGCCGATCCAGGAGAGCGGTTCACGCTCGGTGTTGAACGTCGGACCGGCGAGGAACAGCGCGACAAGGTTCTCGTTGATCTGTGCATCTGTGGGCGGGAAGTTGGGTGCGTCCCAGTTCACTACCCAGACGCTCTTGTCGGGATTCGCCTGCAAGTAGTCCAATGCGTTGTTCAATGAAGTGAATCCGGCGTTCGCGCCGCCTTGCGTGGCTTGTACGTCGGGGAGCTCGTTGCGGCTCCACATCGTTGGAAAATACCGATTCCCGATCGAAAACGTCCTTCTAATCGAGTCCTGCAAGTAGCTTTGCGATTCGGCCGCGTCGAGTCGTTCCGGAATCGCAAGCTCGACACGGATGCCAGCCAACTCGCGCCAGTCCCTTTTATCGTCAGGTTTGACCGTGTAGAAGTATTTCGCGTTGCTCGCGTAGCGTGAGTGAAGCAGCAGCGGGAACTTGGTCATGTACTTGCGATAGAAACCTCTGAATGTTTCTGCGCCTTCGTTTCCATATACCAGCGCGCCAATCGATTGAAGCGTTGCAAAGGACTTCGGATCGGTCCGCACCATGTCGTCGTTCTTGTTCGGAGACGCGAGTCCTTGCGTCCACAGCAATTGCCATTCTGTCGGGTAGTCCATGCGTTGCAATGGATTCAACCAGATCAAACCCACGACCTGCGCGACGAACGGCTTCGCTGGCTCTTCCGCGGACGGCCCCGCATGCGTTACCGGTTCCGTCGCGGGTGCCGCGTGCGCTGACCGTACCGTGGCCGTGGTGAACAGGAGCACCATGAGCGCAGCCAAGCTGGGTAAGACTACAAATCGTTTCATCCAATCTCCTATTTCCAGTTGTATCGGATCCGGTTGTTCTACGTGCGCCATCAATGAGGCCATGAGTACGGCCGCGATCATCCATGCCGCGACCGCAACGGCGACACGTCGTGGCCATGTAGCAATCAGTGCCCTCATATCGCCCCCCCGACCTTCAGATAGAACTGACCTTCTCGTTCATCCGTGATCGTGTCCGGCATGTTGCCTTCACTGCTCTCCGCATGTATCCATTCATGCATCGGAAGCTCGTCAAGCTCGACCTCGCTCAGATGCTCGGCGAGGACCGCAGCAGGACGGTGGATATCATCTACAGCACCCGCCACAACACGAAAGGTTTCCCCGCTGCTGTCTCCTACGATCTGGCGGTGAGGTTGAGCGGATAGACGAGCGACCCTGCTGTCGTACGGGCTCGCGCGCCAGTAGTAAGTCGCGAGCACCCCCTTTCCTGAAACGACGACCTGATCATTGGTGACGTCTACGACATACCCCGTCGGCTCGACTGTCGCATTGAAGTGCTGAAGAGCAGCAGCGCCGTCGTGGGGCGAGTTCTTCTCGACGACGTCGATAACGGCCGGGTCGGCAGTAAAGTCCAGACGGTCATAGTTGTTCATCGCGATTCCGATAAATTGGGAGGTGACAGGTGGTTTGGTCGCCGGGTCAACGCAGTTGCTCCGCAGGTTCTTCCTCAAGAAGCAGTTGGTTGCCGCGCTGGCTGATGACGGCCGGCACGCGGGTGATCCCGAAACGCTGGCTAAGGCGACCCTGCTGATCGAAATACACTTGCCGTTTCCACGACTTCGTCAGGTCAAACCACGAACCAGCAGTCAGGATCGGTTTGACGGAATCGCCGGAGCGGGACGCGAGCGCCTGAACCGCCTTAACCTGAGCCGGATCACGGCCGTCGAAGAACACCAGGCGCTCGTGCAACGTGACAATGTCGAGCGGATTGATACGCGTGCCGGCGGCGACGATCACGGCGCCCTCGTCATTGGTGACGGGTTTTGCGTAGGTGACCGTCGGATCGATCAGGCGACTCGAGTACTCGCTGACGGTTGAAATACCCGGCACCGGGGGCAGGGACGTGACGTCATGCAGCGCGCGCTGACGTGCACGGCGCTCGACGGTCGCCAGCCCACCATTGGCTTGCAGTTCGAGCAGGCGATGCTTCAGCATCGCAATCGCGTCGTGCTCGGCGATCGGATACGTCGGGCCAACCACGCCCAAGTCGTCCGCAACCGCGGAGATTGGGGATGCCGCGAGCGTCAATGCCGCGATCCACGTGACGGCCGGGCGTCGCACAAGCCATCGGAATTGGAGCCGAGCAACGAGGGAGCAGATCGACGTTATCGCCGTTTCCAATACTTGAAGAACTGAGAAACGAGGGGTGCTACTGCCGTGCAGATATGCCAGGCGCCCACGAGCATCACACCAAGCCAGACTACGGTCACGACGGCCAGCACGAAATGCATATTCCCGGTGGCGAATCCGACGCAAATCAACACGAGAGAAATCAACAAGCAGACAAGTTCCAGCATTGGAATCTGAGCCCCCAGTCGAAGGGTCGGCCGCCGTGATGAGGGCCCGGCAGCGGTTAAAAAATTTCATAGGCCTCCCCGACGATTGCGGTTTGAGGAACGGTGCCGGCGATCGAGTACCGCGAATCGAGGCTGTTCGGGTTCGGCGTGGCCACGAAGTAGTGTCCGGGCGGAATCACGCTGTCTTGGGTCGGAAACAGCGCCATCCCTGCAAGCGAGAGCGGCTTGGCGTAGCCGATATAGGTCTGATTGACCCAGACGTTGCGACCAGCGACGCGCACGACATCACCGGGCAGGCCCGCGACGTGTTTGATGAAAGTCAGCCCCGCCGGGTAGGTCGCCCCACCGTGCCACCGAAATGCGATGGTGTCGCCGAGGCGCGGCCGACAGGGGCCCTTGCGGATGAAGTAGAGTGTCCCCGGCAGACTGGTCGACATGTTGAACGTCAGCCCATACCAGGGCGTGAGCCCCCATGCGACAGCCGCCACGATCGCCAGGGCGACCACGGTGCGAACAAACCGCCGATAGCGAGCCAGACCGCTGGTGTAGGCGACGAGCGCGATCACTGCTCATCTCCGCGAAGGTCGGCTCTTGCGGCAATCGCACACGCCGATCGACGCAAGGCAAAATAAGCTGTTACGTTTGCAAGGGCCGCCGCACAAGTACTGGCCGAACCGAGCACCAATGAGGCGGCAATCGAGATAAGGCCTGTGAGTACGAGGTCGTGTCGCATGTTCATTTCCGTTTGGCTTGGATCAGGGCGCGGATGGCGTCTTCGGTCGAAGTGCCGCTGGTACGCAACCGCTCCATGAATTCGTAGTCCGGCCCCTTGGTGGTTGCCATGGCCAGTGTGAATTCGTCGGGGATATGGCGCAGCAGATGAGTGCCCCCGTTCGGGTCGACAAGGACGAACTCGCTATAGCGACCGGGTACCGGGCGCAGCGACTTCAACATGCGCTTCAACCCCGGTGACAGATCCATCACATCGCCCTTCTCAATCTTCTTGAGCGTGTCGTCGCTTTGCTTGAGGTGGAACTTCCATGCGGAGTTGTCGAAGGCGGCCTGCGTAGCCTTGTTCATCCCTGCATCGGTGATCGCCTGCGTCGCGAAAAAGAAACTGCCTTCGTATTTGCGCGCACGCCGATAGCCTTCTTCCATGAAGTCGGCCGACTCTTGATCGTCACCGACGATCTGCCAGCCCTCGTCCTGCAGGAACAGCTTCGGCCGCGACCGGTCAAAGCGGTACATTTCGTTGGTGACCTGATTGGTCAGGCCGAGCATGATCACCGTGCGCAGTTGGGGATCGCTGTTGAGGTGCTCGAGCTCAAGTCCCACCACTTCGTTGTCGAGCCGTACGTTGGTGCGCCCGTTGACGTAGTCACCGTAAACGCCCCCCTTGCAGAACGGTTCCAGACGCACGGCAAGCTCATACGCGATGCGCTCGGGTTGCCCGTTCTGGTCCTTCAGGCCCAGCAGGGCGTCTCGCACTAACGTGGGACTGCCTTCCTGGCCGTAGTCCTTCCATACGATGCGCACTGCGACATCGAGCAACGCGCCCTCGAACGGGGTGATAGGAGCGGTCGGCGATACCATGCGCGCGATAATCGGCCGGATAAATTTCACCTCGCTGTCGAGACCATTTTCGGTATCGATGCCCGCAGTGGAAAACGCATTGATGACGATTCGCGACCCAGGCTTGAAGTCGATGTACTGTCCGTCGCCCATGGCGATCTGCTTTTCATACGAGTAGCCCACATCGCAGACCCGGACGATTCCGCCGACCGAGCGAAACGCTCCGATGATTTCGTTCAGGAGCACCGATTTACCGGCGCCGGAAGTACCATCCACAAAGCCGTTGTAGTTCGTTCCGCTCGAATAGAGGTCTACGAGCGCGGGTGTACCGCGGTGCCCAAAAAACAGCAGATTGGCTCGTCCACTGGTACCCGACCACTCGCCCAGCACCGGCGCCATATCGGTCGCGTTCACGGTGGTCTTGGTAGTGATCAACCGGAACTTCTTGAGGTCGTCCCGCATGTCGCTTGTCAGCATCATGGGCAGGGCCGACAGGAACGTCGTGAGCTGCTGGGTCAGCATCGGGAACAGCTTGAAGCGCTCCGAGCGCCAGATTCCCTTCGCGGCCGCCACACACTGCTCCATCTTCTTGCGTGGAGCGAACAGCGTCAGCGTGTGATAGAGCTCACACATCGAGCCGCCTTGCGTGAGCTGCATCGAGACGGCTTTCCAGTCCTGGTTCTGCAGGGCGAGTTCCGGCTGCAGCTTCGCGATCTTCGACTCGGCGTTCTGTGTCGCGCGGGCACCACGCAGAGCGGCCCGTGTCTCGACGGCGGTCTGATCGAGAATCAGGACGCCGAGCGTGATCAGGTACGGGCAGGGGTATTGATGGACATCGTTGAAGAGCGAGCCTACGATGTTGTTCATCTCCCACAGTTCTTTGCTCTTCGGATACTGGTGCACGCCAAAGCTACGCACGGCGATGCGCGCGTCGGGCTCGTCCGCCTCCTCAGGCGGCACGCCATAGAGCAAATGCTTCGCCTTCACACGCATGTGGTGACCGAAAGCCGTCAGTTGGTCACGAATGGGCTTGTCGTCGCTGTAGGTCTGATCGATCGTCTCAGCTCCATCGCCAAAGAACGCACTGGGGTTGAGGATCGGCCAGAGGAAGCGCTTCAGATCGTTGGGCTCCGCAGTACGGCTTGCCAGGCTTGCGGAACTCAGCGTCGCGCCGACGACGTCGCGAATATTCTGGATTTCTTCGATCAGCTTCAGATCGTCGAGCGAGCCCTTGCGCACGATCGACAGCAACAACCGCTTGTCCGTGATCGAGTAGTTTTGGCCCAGAAACAGCGGCTGGCCGAGTTTGCCGCGGATGAACGCGGCGCGGCGCTCGGCCTGCTCCAGATAGAACGAGGGTGCACGTCCCGCCTCAGCGTACTCGCGCCGCAAGTCGACGTAGGCGTTCAACGACTCCTCGATGATGGGGTCGCCCAGCAGCATCCATTGAAGCCCATAGCCGGCAGGAACCGAGTCATATAGGCCGTGGAGACTGCGAGTCAACTCCGCGTCAGCGCCCGTCTGCGGTGCAACTGCAAGCACGAAGCCAACCGAATCCGTGTTGTAGTAGAGCTCCGTGGCGGGGTCGTACTGGTCATACGGCAGCAGGTTATGAAGTCCGACTGTCTCGACGCGCCGCTGGTCGGCAGCGACGGGTGCGGGCGGCCCGAGGTCGTCCTCGGTGCCGAGGATTGCTTCGCTGATCGCTGTTCGCGCGAGCGATTTCGCGTCGTCGATCCAGGCCTGCAGGGTGCTCATCGATGGCTCCTGGATCAGTGGTCTGTCGCTGCGGGCATCGCAGCCGCTGCACGGTCGACTGCGCCGACAGGCGTGAGAATTCCCTGCATGACCCGATCGGCACTCGAGATCGACCCCGACGTCGATTCGGTGTTGGAGCCAGCAGCGGATGCCTTGCTACGGCTACTGCCAGCATCCGGCGCAGGTGTCGGCGGCATCACCGGCCGGAACGCGGCCTGGATGCGCTGCTGGTTGTGCGCGATCGACCAGTGGCCGGGATCGACGATCAGATAGACGTATTCCTGATCGTGCAAGTCCGAGTCCGCGTCCTGCCACGGTGCGAACCAGATCCGCATCTCGCGCGACGCCGTGTGAACCGGAGCACCGCTGTCGAGCGCTTTGGGGAGAATCCCGGCGGCGGCGCCGACGGGTCGAGCATTGCCGCCGACCGCAGCACCCGGTGCGCTCGATGCCTGGCTGGAGTCTCCGGCATAGCTGCCGAGCGCGATATTCGTCGTCGCGCCGGCGCCTGTATGCACGCGCTGGTCGGGCAGGTTATGCGCCATCGCGTTGGCATAGATGCCAGACATGCTGCTGCAGAGCACCCCTTCAGGCGCCTTGCAGGCGAATTGCGAGCTCGCGTCATAGCCGCTGAAGCTGCAGCCGGTCAGGGTGAGAAGCGCGGAAAGCGTGGCGAGCATGATCTTGTTTTTCATGGTCACTTCGCTCCAAGCCATTGATCGATTGCTTCGGCGCTGGCTGCGCCCGGCAGCACCCGCCCGTCCTCGCTCACGAGCGCAGGCGTGCCGGAAATTCCCATGCTTGCGGCCAGCGCTTCGTTCGCGTCGATGGGATTTGCGCACGACACGAGCTTCGGCTCGACGCGCGTCGGTGCAGGTGTCTTGGCAGCGCCGCCAGCCGGAGTCGATCCTTGGTCGCGCATCCAGCGCGACAATGCGAGGGGCATCCACGCGTGCCAGGCGGCAAGCCTGTCCTCGGCGCACCAGATCGCTATGGAGTGCGCGCGGGCCCGCGGATGAATCGATTCGAGCGGGTACATGAAGCGGTAGATCGTGACGTCCTTGAGCTTGGAGAGGTCATCCTCCAAGGCCAGACAGTAGGGACAATCGGGATCGTCGAAGATCGCGAGCTTGCGGCGGCCGGTACCGTGAACCTCGACGAACGCGTCCTGAAGCCGATCGGCCGGGAACCGCACCTTCTGCAGTGCTTGCTCGAGCGGTACGGTCAGATCCTGTTGCGTCACCATGTCGAAGAGGTGGCCAAACAGGAAGTACCGCCCGGTGACGTCCGTATAGGCAACCTTGTTACCCATCACGACCTCATAGATGCCGGCCGACGGCGTGGCGGCGACCTCGCGAAACTGGGTAGCGGGGTAGCGTGCATGGAGGGCCGCCTTGAGCGCAGCTACGACGGGATCAAGGTTCGGGTCGGCAGGGTTGATCTGCGACGTGGTAGCCTGACCGACGGACACCGTGACACCGACTTCAGAGCTCGGCCCGGCGACACGCGCCGGAACCGCGGATGGCACCGCGGATGTACCTTGGGTGGTGCAGCCCCACGCGATGCACATCGTCATCAGAAGAGCGAAAGTGAATTTGGCCTGTTTCATTGGATCATTGAGCATGTTGAGGGCGAGGTGCCGGCGGCGAACGTGAGCGCCGACGCTGGAGGGACGGTCATTTGCCGAGATGGCTTCGAGAAAGCGTGATGCTTGACCCCATCGATCGTGCGGCCAGCGAGCTTCTTACCAACGCGCAGCATGCGGGCGTCGCCGTCGTCGTCAGCTGCTGAATCGCTGCCGTGGTGGACCTGGCCGGTCCGTTTGGCCCACGCTCCGAACCACGTGCGGTCGCACCACTCGATCTTGCTGATCTCGGTCATCGCCGCACCATCATGCAAAGGTCCGCCCGGCGCTTGATCTCAGCCGCGTATACGGTCAAGTCGCCGGTCAACACAACATGCGTGCGCGGTGCGGCCGGCACACCGACATACTCTTCAACAGGGGAATCCGGGGTCCGCTTATCTCCGGCAATGCAGACGTTGTAGCCCCGCGAATTCGGAACATGCGCAATCGAGAGCGTGCCCTGCGCGACCATCGCTTCGAGCAGCGGGCGAATCCGTGCCGCGCTCAGGTGAAACTCGCTTGCCAACGCGTAGGCTGCATAGGCGACACGTGGGCGCATGGCAGCAAGTACATCGTTGGCAGTCGGCATATATTTGGCGCGAGGCATGGTCAGTCCTCCACGGGCTTGCGGCGTTGCACGAAGTCCCACAGCGCGGCCGGCAAGAACCGCGCCTCTGCACCTCGCTGGTCGAGCATCATCGCGACGTTGGCAACATCCACGGGATCGCCCATCGCGACGACCTCGATAAGCTCGCTCGCGAGCGTCATCGCCGAGACGGTCGCGGTATCGCACCATCCGCTACGGCCTTCTTGACGCTTCTTGGCGAGCTTGCGTTTCATCCGCGCAGCGAAGAGGTCGACGGCGACATCGTCCGGATGCACTGAGCCAGCGCGTCGGTTCCAGGCGGCCGCAGCGGCAGCGGCGTCGTTGAAGAGCAGCACCATCTGATAACCGGGGCACGCGAGATCGACGCAACTCGCACCGAACATCGCCTCGGAAACACGCATGACCGCGTCAACGTCGCAGTACGGACACGGGACAAGTTGATGATCGCGGGGAGAGTTCATTGAAGTTCTCCAGAGACGGCCGCGCGCGCAGCGACGCGCTCGAAATAGAAGACGACAGGCGCCCCGGTTTCCTCGATCAACCCGTAGCACTTCGCCAGGCGATAGATCGGGTGATACGCGTTGAGCGAGGAGACATGCTTCATGAGCGCTTGGCGCCACTGCTCAAGCGACATCTGCCCCTTGCTGATGTTGCAAGGCGGACAGGACGGCATGTAATTCGACTCGACGTCACGCTCCGGATGCCTCGAGCCGCGCGAGCGCACGCTCAACCGCGCGATCGCTGAACTGTCGCGACAGCGCGATCCGATCTGCAGCGAGACGAACCGTCTGCCGGCCGCTGGCCGTCAACATGAAGTGTTCGACCCGCTCGACTCTGCCGCCGTCGGCCAGACGCGTGGCCTGCAGCGGCATCACAAGGCGCGCAACCTGCACGTCTCGGGGGCCGTCGGTCCAGTCGATGGTCAGCTGCGTGCCGTGCTCGTTCTTCGCGACGCGCACCGCAAACGACGTCGCGGGGAAGCCTTCACGCAACACCGTCTGCACCAACTGCGCGGTCTCGACAAGCGTCAGCACGTCGGCCAGCACCGCGGGCGCGGTGGCGGAATCCCGGCCGCCCCGCGCGCGGACGGACTCGGAAATTTGGGTACGACGATCTGCAATGTGATGGAACATGTTGAACCATCGAATGATGGTGTACGGGACAACGTGAGGCGAGGGCGCCGGCGGCGGCGGCCGGCGCGTTAGGGTTAGGCCTTCAGCTTGCGCATCTCTTCGGCGAGCACCCACATGGCACGATTCAGGCGCAGATCCTGATCGATGCCGGCCACACCGCGTGTCGACATCCGGCGGCCAGTGGCCGAGCGACCACGCAGTCCGCCCTTGATCACGCTCTCCTGCACGCGCTGGAACGTAGTCCAGAGGTCGGGGCGGTTGTCCTCGGTACGACGCGCGCGAAGCAGCTGAACCTCGGTGATCGGCGCGGGCGCTTCGGTCACGTCGTACCGGAGCGCCAGCACCGACCGCGCGAACGCCTGTTGCTCGCCTTCATCGAGCTGCACGGCTTCCATCTCGCTCTTGCATTCGCGGATCAGGTCGAACCCGTCGAGCACCTCGTGCGCGCCGTCGACGACGTGGTCGACGACGTCGCCCTTGTGCGGCACCCGGATGTCGTGCGTCGTATCGCCGAATACGAGACCGTTCTGGCAGACGAACCGGAAGTAACCGGCCAGCATCTGGTAGCTGCTCGACCCATCGTGGCTGTTGAGGAGGATGATTTCCGGGGTTTCCGGCGACGCGACCTGCGACGCGTGCCGCAGCCGGAGCATGTGCTTCGTATGCTCGCGCTTCGCGTCGACGCGCACGCGGGTCTGGCAAACCATGAAGGGCTGGAACCCTTCTGCGCGCAGCTTCGTGAGGATCTCAATCGTCGGAATGTACGTGTAGCGGTCCGACCGTGAATCGTGTTTGTCGGCGGCGAAAATCGACGGTGCGACCTCACGAATCTGCTCATCGGCAAGCGGCGTGTTCGAGCGAAGGATCGGGGCGTTGCTGCCAAACTTGGTTGCGAGTTGCATGGTTTTCTCCGTTGAAGATTCAGGTTCGATGCGAGTCGTTCAGGAATTCGCTGGCGTCCGTCAACACCAGACGACGTGGTCGTAAGCGACGGTGCGCCGGTAGTAGTTCCGTCCATCCCAAGGCGTGTACGTGTATTCCATGTATGAACAATGCAGGACTACTATCCAATGGTGCAGTCGGTTCGTTTCCATCGTGACCTCCATCTGCGGTTGGTTTGCGCTTCAGGCCGACCGGGACCCAAGATTCTGAGTCCCCACGTAGGGGTTGTGCCGGTGCTGCCTGGACTTCGGCAGAACTGCTGCCGCCAGTCCCCTTAGTTCGTCGTCCCGCGACTGAAGGAGCCTGCCGGCGGGCGTGTTCAAGGGCGGTCGCAAAGCCGCACGCGGAGCGCAGCCCGAAGGGCGAGCACCGAACGGGTGCCGCGGCCGGCGAAGCGGACCCTTGAATGCGAACGACGGTGGGCTACGGTCGCGCTTGGGACGGCGAGCTCAGGGGACTGGCGGTTTGCGGAAAGTTGAGACAGCACCGGCTCGCCGCGCGGCGAGCGCCATTTCTTGCGGCCCTGGCCGCAAGACTGGACAAGCTTGGCCGCGTGTCGCGGTCGTTCGCGACACGCGGTTGCGCTATGCTTTGGCGTGATCGTGTGAAATCAGAGACGAGCCGATGATCATTCGAGAGCAGGGACGCATCATCAAGGTGCTGCGCGTCGAGCCTCCCAAGCAGCCTCCGACCCGAGGGCGTCGGCGCGAACACGTGCTCGGCACGTTTTGCGCCGACGAGCCCGTGCCGACCGAGCTATTCAACGCGTTGACACGCGACGAGCGCAAGGCGCTCGCGCGCTGGCTCGCGGTCTACCGGGAAAGTCAAGCACGCACGCAGGCCCGCCCGCTGCGCGCCGGCGCACCCGAACAGCTCGAGTCGCTCGTCGGCGCACTCGAAGTCGCGGCCGACACGCTGTCGTCCGCCGACGCCGATCAGCTTTGGGCGCAGTTGCAGGCGATCGCGCGGACGTTGAAACGCGCGGGCCATCCGCGGCCGCGCGCGGCGCGCCGGCCGCCGGCACCGCTGCCCGGGCAACAGGATTTCTTCAGCGAATGCGACGAGCCCGAGCAGCCGACCGAACAGTGAGCACGCTCCACGCTAGGATCCGCACCATGCATCCACACCGTATCGTCGAAGACAGCGGCTACACGAAGATCCTGGCTCGCCGTGTCGAGGATAAGATCGCGAGTTTGCCGGTGTGGCGGCGTTGGATCGCGCGGATCTTCCGCGCCTTCAGGAAAATTCCCAAGGTTCATTGAGGACCGGCCTAGCAATCATCATGTCGAGTCGACGCGGATCTTCACCACGACGCGCCCGGCCATTGGCACACGCGAAGCTGACGCGGACCCTGTTGTTTCCGATGCCGCGACAGCAAGCCGAAGAACTGGCGCTGCAGTATCACGTCACGTTTCAGGCGCTGCGCATGCGCCGCGGCTCGGCCCACGGCTTGTCCGTCCTCCTGCAGCTGGTCGTGCTCACCAGCTTCGTCGACGAAGCGCGCCGGCACGAGCTGTGCCCCGAGGTGATGGTTGCCACCGAACGCGGCATCAACGTCGCGCTCGAGCACGCCAAGACATGCGGCGAGTGGGTACTGGATCCGCAGACGGATGAGCTCGTCGCCGCACTGATCGGGGGGCACGATGATCAGCTACGCGGGGCGCCGCTGGCGGTGTTCGCCGAGGCGCTCGAGCGGCTAGAGCGCCTGCGCGACGGCCGATCGTACGATCGGCCGCCAGCGCAGCGCTGTGTCGCCGGATCTAAGCTCGGCTGACGCCACTGCATCGGCGGCCGGATGTTGCGCCTGCCCCGCACCCCTAATGTATATACAGTGTTTCGGCGGCACCGGCCGCCGCACGCCGAGGAGGGGGATGGACAATCTGATTCGAGTGACCAACGTTCGAGATCGCGCAGTACTCACGCGGTCGGCGAGCTACCTCGTCGACCACGAATTGGTCAGCGTAGCTGAGCACCTGGTCCGCGCACCCCGGAGTCGGACATGATCACCGCGCCGATGCTCGAGCAGCGCGAGGCGATGGTCGCGTTCGGCTGGACGGTCGTCAGCGACTACGGATATTCACATCGCAGCGGCTGGACGATCGGCGTTTGCCGCGTGCGCGGCAGATGGGTGACTGAGTTGTGGGATGGGATGTCGCTCCATGCCAACGTCGACTCGCCGCTGGCGGCCGCGCGGCTTCATCGCGATCTGGTCGGAGAGCTGGACTCGACCTCCTCCGGGGAACTCGACGGGCCGCACGACGCGCCGAGCTGATCAGCCGGCGCGATCAGCGCCGCGAGTTAGCGGTTGACGACGTAGACGGGTTTCGCCATCACGATCAGCAAAAACTGCGCGAGAAGGACCAGGGCCATCAGCGGCAACGAGACCCACGCCAGCACCGAAAACAGGCCGAGCTGGGCAACGGATCCCCCGATCCCATAAACGACATCCGTGCGTCGGATGTTCACGTAGACCATCCACCCCGCCAGCGCGACGCCAAGGCCCATTACCACGATCCCGTTCAGTGTATCGTCATGGTTTAGCTCGGCCGAATGCCGCCAGTAGCCGCCGATGACTAGCAAGACCAGCGTGACTGCGGTCAAGTAAAACGCGGGTTTCGTGAAAAAGGCGTGACCGAACTTGTTCATGCAATGCTGATTGAACTTCGTGATGCCGAATACGATGGCTGCAATAGCCGCGGCCGCGACAAGCAGTTTGATGACCAACATACGGAATTCCCTCGGGACGTTATTTGTCTGGCGATTATAAGGCGAGAATTTCGGGATACCGTGAACGTCTGATCCAGTACGATAGGTGAGGTCGAATATCGCGCCAAAGGGGCGATTCCCCGATAAAATGACCGTACCTCTAATCAATGACTGGAGCGGTCAACCAAGATGGCGCAATCTTCCCGTACTTATAAGCAGGTCCAAGCTGAAATCGAGAAGCTGCAGGCGGAAGCGGAAACGCTCCGCCAGCAGGATCTCGCGAGCGTGCTCGCCGATATTCGCGCGAAGGTCGCGGAATTCGGCATCACCGAACAGGACATTTTCGGTCGCAAGCGCAACGTCAGTGCACCTTCCGTGCCGAAATATCAGGATCCGAAAAGCGGCGCCACCTGGAGTGGTCGGGGCAAGCCACCGGCGTGGATCGCCAAGGCCAAAAATCGAGACCGCTTCTTGATTCCGCAATGAAGCCGCGCCGGCGAGCCACCGTCGGTAGCTCGCCGAGATTCGACGGTTCCTTGCATAAGTCGACACCTAACCTCTCAGTCAGCGTCAGATTCAGGTCTGAGACCGCTTGGCCTCACTTCGTCAAAGGCCGTAATCGACTTCCGCCGCTCGACTTCGACAGGTTGGACGTCCGGTATTGACAGTCAAGCGTAATCCGGAAACGGAGACATGCATTGTTCAAGGTCGTCACAGGGCTTTGACATTGATTTCCGTGGAATTTTCCGGTTAGAGAGCTCTAGACTGCATGCGGGATTGCGACCCGCCCAGACTAAATATTGCTTTAAAATCAAATGGTTGTTGTCTGTGCACTATTCCGGCGGGTTCAAGGCATACCGTCAAACCAACCGTGAATAAGAAATGAAAGCCCGGAAAAGGGGTGCGCGAGTCGCCCGCAAGGTGATGCACCGTCATCGCGGCGCATGTCGGGTCAGTTGCCGACGCGAACCAGGCGAACTTCGGAGCAGCAGTCGCGTGGCGCGTCGGTGGCACCGTCTCGGTGACGAACCAGGTGCAATTCGAGGATCAGCCTTTGCGATATGAGCGC
>NZ_CADFEH010000034.1:0-86453 GCF_902833155.1 Burkholderia sp. BCC1047
AGCCACGTCGATCACTCCGTTCCCCTGCCCGTTGCCGAGCAGGTCAGTGTTCTACGTGGGTCAATATTCGATGCAAATTACTGCGTAGGGTGGGTCAGGATTCCGTGCAAATCAACATGTATATGAACGTGTTCACGACTGGCTGCGGAGGCGATTCGGCACTACGCCATGCGCTATCATGAGGCGACCGATTTCAAATACGGCAGCAATGCGTGGATTGCTGACTGGAGCGATTTTGCGGCCAGTCGCAACCTCATGATAGTGCCGTCCATCACAGTGGACCCTGTCCAACATGGCGGACATGTCATAGACGGCTTCCGGTACCAGTTCACCTTCACCTGACACAATCCCCGCTGTCAGCGAATGATTGCCACCTGCGACAAACGCAATGCCCCACGGCAGCCAGAGCAACACACAGTGGTTTTTGAAATCCTGCTCCCATGGACCCGCCGCTTTGCCGGTGCCGATTGATGAGAGTGTATTTGCAATGCGCTGGCGATTCCACGGCCAAGGGAGCACTACGTCTGTCGACAGCCGTATGCGAAACTGCTCATTGGGTAGCTCGCGCTCGTAAAGTTCACCGGTTCGAAAATTATTGTCGGTGAAGAAAAACGTCGGACCTTCAATGTCAGCTGGCGCCTCATGCTCCGCATTCTCCACGACACCAAGCATTGCCTCAGCCTGAATCGGCCGGAGAATCAATTTGACAAGGTCGTACAGCGCGCCTGGATTTTTATCTGCGACAGCATGGGCCATGTCGATAATATTTTCGAAGGGCGTTTTGCGCTTTATGCGCTTACGGGGCCTGAGTTGCCGAAGTATTTTGAAACGCCAGCGTTCCAAGAAGCTCATTCCAATGGTTTGTGGGTCCACAACCTTCAAATCGCCCAGATTTTCCGACATCGTTGTTCCTCTTTTTTCTTTGTACCTATGAGGCCCCGAACTTGATGGAGGCGCCGTCGTTGCGATGGCACAGGCGCCTCGATTATCGCATCTAGGCGTATAGCTTTTCGAAGGTCCTTGCTTCTGCGGGCGCGCGAGTGGTACTCCGAACGTTTGCCCTATTGATGACATGTCAACCGGCGAGTGACATGCCGCAACATATTCGCGCTGGCATATCACGAGTTGCGTGCTTGAAATGAAAACTTGAGTGCGCCGATTGCTTTAAGCTTGGCCTCGATGGCTGCGTGAAAATTTGGGTCCGATTCACGGTGATCCACCATTACCTGCTGAATGTGCCGAGCGGTCGCTATACGCCCGACAAAATTCCAGAGGTCTTGGTTTTCGACGGTCAGTTCTGTGCTTTTGACTCGTTCGACGACCTTGCTCAATGCCTCCTGATAAGCTTGACCGATCAACTTCATCGCTTCACTGAAGGTCCCCCAGGACAGCAAGGAACCACCGTTCCATAAACCCGAGTTGCGCATGTACCAGTCATCAAGCGACGGAAGTTCGTCGTTCGAGAGGCCGACTTCGAGGCGCAAACGAAGGGCATGACGATAGAAAAGGCGAAAATCTCCGTCCTCTGCTTCTGCTAGTTCAGACCATGCATCGTAGTGGTCGACATCGGATTTGAGCCTTTCGTATATGGCATGGAACGGAGGAATCTCTCGCAACATTGCATCGCCGGCGCGAGCTGTGAACCAAGAATCGAGGTAAGCACGAAGGGGGGAGAGACCGTGCCGAAGGTCATTCGATTCATCGAATTTAACAGAAAATGAAGATGCTCCCGTTCTAGGGTGATGTGCCAGCGCAGGGGTCCAGTACGCGGCTCCAGAGGAGGTGTCAACGTGGAACAAAATTGTAATAGTTGGGGTCGCTTTCCATAGGTTGTACGTCGAAGTTTTGACGGACACTGACGACTCGCCATCCTTAAATGTGATCATCTTGCTAGATTTGACTTGACATTTCGCGATGCGCCCGGTGACCTTGTTGCGTTCAACAATTTCGATTTCACCGTCAATGCCAAAATCGTCGTCCCCCGCTTGACGTCGAAAAATCCAACCCTCTTTCTCGAAGATGACCTGAAGCTGGCTTACACCTAGGCGGCCCGTTTGATTATTTTCGTCGGGGAGGTTAGAGTCCATAGGGAGGTATATAAAGAGTTCGAATAACGCTGCATCGCTCCTCGCTTCCATTGCACGGTAGCGAACGCGCCACTGACGATATTTCAGTGCTTGTGCAGGCCAAGCTTGTCGAAGAGTACTCTATTCCGTCGATTGGCATCTCGAAGTAGCTTATCGTACGAGATGATCTCGATCGAGCCATTCCCACCGGGTAGCGAGTAGAAGTACCCTTCGTTGTCAGCGGTCCTGTGGTAACGCATAGCGACCTGCCGCTGCAGCGTCGGGGTCAAATCGGCTATGAGGTAACCCGTATATCTCAGGCGTTCGGGATTTATCGGTCGGCCGTCGATGTCCTTAACCCCGCCTTGGTCGATCTCTACGAAACGCTGGATGATTTGGTCGGCAGGGTCTTTGTCATAGTTGTCCCGGCCTGGCCGTTTGAACTCGACGATTACGACTCCGCCACCGGGCAGATTGTCTGGTTCAGCAACTCCAATGGGGGTGTCGTAGAAGAACGCAAATATATCTGGCTCCTTTCCGGACGTCTGGCCGAGGCCGGGCACCTTGTTCAGTTTCTTGTCGGAAGTCAACAGCGTATGAAAGCACAGACGTTCGTCAATGAGCCAAAGATTTTGCTGGTCGAGAAAGATGTCTTTTGACGAAACGCCCATTGGGAAGATCATTTTGTGCAGCACCTTCTCGAAGGGGTACATCTCGTCGTTTTGTACTCGCTTAAGGCTTTGATTAACCAAGTCCAGGATTGTGCGCCGATGCGCAACATAGTCGGCCAGTTTAGCTTTGCCAACATCATTCATTTCTTCCATCAGGCCTTTGATGCGCTCCTGATACGCATCAAACGATTCCTTTTCGATAAGCGCCGCGACATGGCGCTCCTCGACCCGAATACTGTCTTCAATTTCGCGGCGAATATGAAGCAGGGCTTCGTCAAGTTGTTCATCCTTGAGGCCAGGCTGCACTCGCTGCTCAAGGATCGGACGATATTTTTCATGAGTGAGAACGCGGTACTCAGGTGCTCGCTCAACGAAGCGACCGATTTGGGCGATCTTCTCCTCGTTGGTAACCTTGAGATCGGCAGCAAGGACAGACCGTAGCGCTGCCGCAAGTCCTTTGTTAAGCGCCTGACGCGAAACGAGGGTTTCCTCAAGTTCGGGCTCTTCCTCGGATTGAAATGCAATCTTTGTACGTTCCTGATTGGCGTGGTCGTCGAGATACTCCCCCGTCACAAGCACTATCAGTGTGTAGGCTTCCTGCGCGTCGTCCACCAGTCGCTCCGGAAGTTCGGGGAGCAGATCGCGCAACTTGTACGTCATCACGTCGCGGCCGTTCGCGCACAAGTGATAGTCGTGACGCGAGCGACCGTCACGGTGTCGGAATGCTTGGAGCGCGAACGTGTGTCCATGCACGTCAAAGAAACGATCTTCGATGTGCGGCTGGACGGTGGACTGGAAAAGCTTATGGAGGTCTATTGGTTCGTACCTGGGAGCTTCAAGTGTCATGCGGGGGCAAGAGCGCGCAGCAAAGCGAATGAGAAAATGTGCAACGATACGTGCGGCAAGTATCGCGGGATCGGTCGGCCACGCGGCGCGGTATCGGTCTGCTAAACCGCGCACTCGAACCGTCGTGCCAGTCGGAGCGCTGGTCGGGGTGACCTTGTCTGCCCCATTAAGCTCTTCGGTGATCGAGAAACTGAAGTTGCGTGCGAAATGCTTGCCGTCGCGCTCGTAGACGCTACTTATTTCGCAATGGTTGAAGACCTTGAGGAAGGTGAATCTGCCGACGCCCTTGCCGCCGAGCTTAACTTTCGAGAGTGTGTATGCCTCTCCGAAAGAAGCGATGTTGAGTTCATTGAATCCGACGCCATCATCAACCACGTCGAAGCCGTCCGTAATCAGCGTGTCGTCACCGCCTTTCTGAGCAAGGTCGTCGGACGGGAGTAGCTTGATTTTAATTGAACCGGCTGCAGAGCTGCCATGCTTATCCTCGATAGCGTCCATCGCGTTCGATACCGCCTCAAAGAGCGGCATGAGACCGCGCGACGGCGCTAAATCGAGTCTATCGACAAGTCCCCGGATGTTGGTAAGCATGGCATCCCTCGTTCTGCATTTTTTGTCGCACTGGTACGAGTCACCTCGTCACGGAATCTCGATTCTAATGCACGCTTGAGCATTTGCACCGACCGACTTGCATGTCGGAAACTGATGGAGCGGGGCACCCAGTCATGTTCAATCGCCGTCCGCGCACGCTCGCTTGACCGTCGCAGTGCCGACCCCGAAGTGCTCTGCCGTCCCTCGAATGCTCGCGCCGTTCTCAGCGCGCCACTCCTTGATCGCTGCGTAGTCGTTCGACCGCGCTCGCCCCTTGTACTTTCCATCTGCCTTGGCAATTGCGATGCCCCGACGCTGCATCTCGGCGCGGTTCAGGTAGTCGGCTTCGCCCTGCGCGGCCATGAATGCAAGGATCGCGTCGCGCGTTGCTTTCTCGATGGGGTCCTTTGCTTTCCCATCGAACACCATCCCGTTGAGCGTGCATTCGACACGCACGCCCAGTTGCATGAGTCGGCGCATGGTCGCGTGTAGCTCGTCGTAGCGGCGACTGATCCGGTCCAGCCAGCGCACGATGAGAATGCCTCCGTGACGCAGATCGTGTTCGGCTCTGCCCCACTGTTCCCGTGCGTCAGGAGCCACGTGATAGCCGCTCACGCCCTCGTCAATGAAAACGTCCTTTTCCTGCACGCCGTGGGCTTTGGCGTCCTCGTACTGGCTCGCGGATGACTGGCCGTCCGTGGTCGAAATTCGCCCGTAATAGAGCTTGCGCATGGCTTTGCGATGGATCTTTTAAGATGGTAGATCAATTATATCATCTGGATCAACAACGGTTGACCCTATTGATCCATGCGCCAGCCCCTGAGCGGATAGCTCATTACAGTGTACCCAAGTGATCCATATTTATGAATGGCGTGCGCGCTGGTGTTTATGCGTGCTGCTCCCGTTGACTCTGCGAGTTGCGGTAGGCTACGGCATTCGATATCAGGCTTTGTTCGATGTCGTTTTTGACCAAACGGAGACTAAACTGAGGTTCCTACCTGACGGGCCGTCGATCCCAAATGAGCTGCTAAGCCTCAGGGATAAAGGCGAAGTAGTATTTTTTTGTGGCGCTGGTGTTTCTATGCCAGTTGGCTTACCGAGTTTTTTCAAACTCACGAAGTGCGTCATGACGCGTCTGGGTGTTTCCCCAGCGTCAAAAATTGGCAAGCTCATGGCGCCTGCAATGGAGAAAAACGACCCGGACCTGGCGCCGCCGTTGGATCAAGTATTTGGCCTTCTTCATAGAGAGTATTCCCGTCCGAGGGTCGAGCGGGAGGTCAATTGGCTATTGAAGATACCAAAGGCAGCAAATCCGACTAAGCATGAAGCTATCCTCCGTCTCTCTGCTGATGCTTCCGGTACTCCGCTCGTAGTGACGACAAACTTCGATCTGATGTTTGAGCGGGCGAATAGACAGCTGCGTCGGTGGACACCACCGTTGCTGCCACCGATGACAGCCATGGAGGTGCCGACGGGGATTGTTTATCTTCACGGCCGTTTGCGGCAGCAGAGCGACGATGGTCAGAATCTCGTGCTGAGTTCGGCCGACTTCGGCCGTGCGTATCTTGCAGACGGCTGGGCGACGACATTTATGCGTCAGTTGCTTGAGCAGCGGGTGGTTGTGCTATTGGGATACTCAGCAAGTGATCCCCCGGTTCGTTATCTCCTCGAAGGTTTGTCCGCAAGCAATTCCGCGAAATTGCGCACAATTTATGCGTTCGACCGAGGGGAGCCGGAGACCGTGCGCGCGAAGTGGCACGAATTGGGTGTAACCGGTATAGCCTTTCGGCAGTTTGATGACTTATGGACAACGCTCGAAGCTTGGTCTGTTCGAGCAATCAACAAGGACTCGTGGACTGCAAGTGTTCTCGCGCATGCGCACACATCGCCACGGTCGTTGCTTCCACATCAGCGTGGTCAGGTTGTTGCGTTGGTCGAAACTCGAGAAGGCGCGAAAGCGTTTGCTGACGCTGAGCCCCCACCTCCAGCGGAATGGCTGTGTGTTTTTGATAAATTCTCGCGATATGGACGTCCAGAAAAGAATGGCTGGTCGAATGATGCAGCAGAGATCAATCCGCACGTAGAGTTTGGACTGGATGATGATCCACCTCGTCCTCCAGCGAATGGCCGGTCTACGGACGTAGGCGGTGTCGATCTGATCGGAACATTGGCCACTGATGACGATGGTCAGAACTACATGCGCCTCGCTGGGATGCGATCCTCTCCCGGTACCGTGGATTCGAAGCGTCTCTGGTGGCTGGTCCGTTGGTTTGAGCGAGTCGCAGAACAACCTGCCGCTATTTGGTGGGCCGCGCGGCAGCGGAGTCTACATTCATCGCTCTTGGAGGCTGTGGATCGTCGATTGAATGGGCGCAATGGAGCCGTTTCAGCATTTGAAGGCGAATCTAGACATATTTGGGCGCTCATGTCCGAGTCGTTCGCTGAGTTGCCGGAAGATGTAAGGGAGTTTTCATGGTATAGGCTTGCTGATCGAATTCGTACCGAGGGCTGGTCTACTTCCGTACTTCGCAAGCTTGAAAAAATCGCGCAGCCACGGCTTTCAGTGAAGGCTATGTCTGCCACCCGCCCATCCGTACCGCCTCCGATAGATGAATCGGTTGATATGGAGAGGCTTGTTCGATTTGAAGTTGTAACCGCGCAGCGACATGGAGCCGACATTAACGTCCCGGACCATCTCGTGCTTGCTGTTTTTCAGATTGTTCGGCGAATATTGCTCCGTTCAATAGACCTTCTGAACGAAATCATCGGATCGTTAAGTTATTTTAGGTTGCCTGCAATTGAACCTGATGCAAGACCGGGAGGGCATATCCGTCATCGTGAAGGTGTCGAGGCGGATTTCTTCTGGGCGGTTGAATTGTTTCAACGCTTGTGCGATCTTTATCCGGAAGACGCACGTGATGAGGTGGTGAAATGGCCTAAATCAGATAGGTATTTTTTTGACAAACTGAAATTACATTTTTGGCGGAATCGCATCGTATTTGATGGCGAGTGTGTTGAGCAGGGGCTTAATTGGTTATCTGATGAGGTGTTCTGGAATGCATATATGCGGCGGGAAGTGCTTCTGTTGCTCAGAGATCGATGGTGTGATGTTCGACCTGAGATCCGAAGGCGCATAGAGCAGAGGTTCATCGACGGTCGGCAACCGTATGAGGGGGAGGCGTCTGAGGACTATGAGCAGAGAGTTATTTTTGATGCCGGTACTTCTCTAGGATGGCTCGAACGGAATGGCTGCGAGTTATCGCGATCAGCCGTAAATATTCTCAGTGCTATCCGGAGAAGGCCGGGTTGGAGTGAGGATGCTGAGAAGGCTGCCGACCACGATTGGGATGGTAGAAGCGGCTGGGTTCAGCGAAAGACGGACCCAGAGAATTTGCTGCACCTGCCATTGGCCGAAATTGTCCCGCAAGCTCTTAAATTGTCACGACATGACAATTCAGATTTTGTCGAACACGCACCGTTCGCTGGACTTGCGTCGGCGCGGCCAGTCAGAGCACTCAGAGCTCTTTCGGTGTATGAACCAGGGGGCGACCATAGTGTATTTCTTTGGAAACAGTTGCTTTCCAATTGGCCGGATGCCGCGCCGAGAAAAGCACTTCTGATTTGTGCGTACAAGCTTGCTGACGCTCAAGAAGATTTATTTTTTAGAATTCGCTTTGAGGCTACATCATGGATTGAAAAATACTTGCCTCGCTTGTTTTCTTATCGAGAAAATGTCTTCTGGAGTCTATGGGACAGGGTATTCGATAAGATTATTGCGATGGGGGGTAGGGCAACGGAAAGTGCTATTCATGAGATAAGGCAGGGTGGGGAGGTGAAATCTTTTTCGAGGTCGATGGATTTTGCCATAAATGCACCGGTAGGTCGTATGGTTGAGACGTTGTTTTCTACTTTGGGGGAGAAGAGCTACCAATTAAATGAGGGGCTCGATGCTGAACTGCTTGAAAGAATCTGCCGAGCGCTTACATCCCCTGGTGACGGGGCGCATCATGCGGCTACCTTGGTTGGCCGACGATTGAACTTCCTCTTTTATGTGGACAGCCGATGGGTAAAGCGCCGAATACTTCAACTTTTCTCTCGCAAGAACACATTGTCGAACGCAGTATGGGCAGGTTTAATTTGGGAGGCAAATGTGCCTTCGGCTGCGCTCTTTCATTTGTTGAAGAGTGATTTTGTAGCGCTTTTCTCGGAATCCAAAAGTCTGTTGTCAGATGAGGAGCTGGAAAGGAATGCGGTACATATGTTGATCGTCGCCAGATATTGGTGGGCTAACGATAGGCGATATATTAATGCTGTAGAATGCCGTCGCATTCTACAGGAGATCAGTGATTTGGGGCGGCAGTCTGCATTATGGATGGTTGGTCGAATCGTGGTGGATCAGTCGGCGTGGGAAACATTTGGTAAGTCATTTTTTGTATCGACTTGGCCACAGGAAGTCGTATTGCAGTCTAGTGCTATCACGGAAAGCATGATTCGTATGGCTCAGGATCTACCCAATCTCTTCAATAAGGTTGTAGAGGCTGTGCGAGACTACCTTACCCCAATTGAGCATCCGGACGTGGTGCTTTATGGCTTGCGAGAAAAGATGACAGAAAATCTGTCACTCTCCAGAAGATGGCCAAAGCAGGTGCTTTTCTTGATAGACAGAATCATCGAACAGGCACCTAGCTATCCCCCTATGGGATTGCGGGAGCTACTGGATGAAATTGTCGAGGCTGCCCCTACTCTACGAGCCACAAAATCGTGGAGAAGACTACATAATTTATTGTCGGAATAGGGTGCTGATAGCGCCTTGTATTTTTACTGGGGCGCGATGTAGATGGCTCGTGAAGCGGGCCCGTCAACCACTCTGATTTCTCGTAGTAAATGACGCACTGAGTGGTTGACGACTCGACGATCGACAGGTCGGCGGGCGCTGATTTTGGTTGTGCTGGTGTGAAGGTCGGTAATTCGAATCTGCGATGAGTTTCGGCGGATAGCGTCAAGAAGACAGTCAAGAATCGTCACGGCGCCTTTATCGTGGCGAGCGGACTTTGGTATGATCTTTGGAGGCATCTTCCGCAATCACACTTTAGGTCGACTGCGGCCTCTGCGTGAAGGCTAAATTTAATATTTATGTTTGTTATTTGTAATTTTCATGTAACACATACGCAGTCCCGGCGTTTTGATGTCTAGTTACGGTCGGACGCGTTCTGTACAAAACGGGGTGACCGCATGAGCGGGGAAGTCTTGCTGAAGGTGCTGCGCGGAGGCTATGCGCAGTTCGACCGCATCGTCAAACTTGACACGCCGGTTGGTGACGACTGGCTCACGCCGCTGTACGTCAAGATCAACGCGCGGCTTGGGCGCAATTTCGAGGTGACCGTTGACGCCTCATCCGTCATGGGCGACAAGATCAAGCTCAACGCTCTGATGCTGCAACCCGTCACGCTCTGGATTCGGCAGACTGACGGAGGCTATCTGCCGATCCATGGCTATGTGCAGCGGGCTCGCCGCCTTGGAAACGATGGAACCGTCTCGTATTTTCAGCTTCAGTTCTCTTCGTGGTTAAGCTTCCTCAAGCTCAGCAGCGATCGGCGCGACTGGCAGGAAGCCAGCGGCTGGCAGATTCTCACCGACGTCTTCGAAAAACATCCGCAGGCTTCCGGCAACTATGGTCAGGAGCTACGCGCGGCGATGCGCTCGTATTCGCACCGTGTGCAGTGGGAAACCGACTGGAATTTTGTCCACCGGAGTCTGGAAGAGGTCGGCGTGTTTCCGCGATTCGATTTCGCGAAGGATGGCAAATCGCACAAGGTCGTCATGATGGACGACCTCTATTTTGGGCCATCGTTACCGAATTCGGAGATGAAGTTCAGCCACGCGGGTACCGACGAGGATTTCGACGGACTTACCCAGTTGAGCGAACAGCAGGACGCCCAAAGTGCGACGCTGACGCTCGGGACCGCCGACTACAAGCGACCTGACCTCGATAAACAGGCGAGCACGCCAGCGGCCGACTTGGAGGAGTTACCTGGTCAGGGCGAAGAGTATCTCTATACCGGCTCACAGACGTGGGCCGAATCTGATGCTGGACAACAACAGGCCCGCATCCGCACCGAGGAATGGGCATCGCGAGCAAAACGCTATTTCGCGATCGGCAGTCCCCGCTATGCATTGCCAGGCTACTGGTTCAAGGTGTCGGGACATCCCCTCTTCGATGCATTGCCGGAAGAGGAACGCGAGCTGTCGATCATCGCGAGCGACTGGCTGATCCAAAATAACTTGCCCGGCATGGATGCGCTCACGCGATTCCCGCGCAGCCTGCGCAGCGCGATCGAACAGGTCAAGGTGGCCGGAACTGGTACGACCGTGAGCCACCGCGATGGCGGTACCGGATTTTTTCACGTCGAGATCGAAGCGCAACTTCGCAAGACGCCATTTCGCAGCCCATTCGAGCATGAGAAGCCGGAAATGCATTTGCAGACGGCAATTGTCGTAACCGATAGTGACGAGGAAATCGTCACAGACGACGGCAATCGTGTGCGGGTCCGGACGTCGAACAGTCGAAAGGATCGCAATACGAAGTCTACGTCGTGGATTCGCGCGGCGATGCCGGACGCGGGCGCTAGGCGCGGCGGCTATTTCCCGTTGCGCAAAGATGACCAAGTGCTTCTAGGATTCGTAAATGGCGATTGCGACCGACCGGTGATCATCTCGCGACTGCACGGGGGCGCGACGATGCCGGTATGGCATACGCACGGCCTGCTGTCTGGTTTCCGCTCTCGCGAGTATGGTGGCGACGGCTTCAACCAGCTTGTCATGGACGACTCGAGCGGGCAGAACCGGGCTCAACTTTACTCGTCGAGCTACAGTTCTCACCTGCATCTCGGCTATCTGATCGAACAGTCCGATAACACGCGCGGCTCGTTCGTTGGCAGTGGCTTTGATCTCAAGTCGGAGGCGCATGGAGCGATTCGGGCGGTACAAGGCCTGTCGATCTCGACTCACCCGGCAGCGGTACAGCCAATGAACGTATCGGCCGCGACCGATCAGCTCGCAGCTTCGGAGGCAGTATTAGAGACGGTCTCGCAGGCGAGCGAAACGAATCGGGCCGAAAGCCTGCAGGACGGCAGCGATGCGATGAAGGCCTTTACTGAGATGACGCAGGGCAACGTTCCGGGCGTCACCAAAGGTGGCCGCACGGCTGGCGGTGGAACGGGGAATGCCAGTGGCTTTGCGAAACCGGCGTTGCTGCTGTCGAGCCCGGCAGGTGTCGGCCTATCCAGCCAGCAATCGATTCACGCGTCGGCGAATCAACAGGTCAACTTGGTAGCGGGGAAAAATGTCAATCTCGCAGCCGGGAAGTCGCTGCTCGCGAGCGTGATGAGCAAGATCAGCCTGTACGCTCAAAACCTCGGGATCAAAATTTTCGCGACCAAAGGCCCTATCGAAATTCAGGCTCAGAACGATGCGTTGACGATGCTGGCGCAGCAGGACGTCAAGATCGAGAGTGCATCGGGACGGATGATTCTGCGCGCAGAGAAGGAACTGATTCTTAATGTCGGTGGATCGTATATCAAGATCACGCCTGACATGATCGAGAACGGGACGTCGGGCCAGATTCTCGAAAAATGCGCGTCGTGGGACAAGCCCGGTGCGTCGACCATGACGTTGCGTGATCCGCTGAACGGCACGCCGATTTCGAAGCATGGTGGTTACGCCGACGATTTCTCTGGTTGATCGAGATGCCCCGTTCCTGAAGCACGATAACGACTTACGATTTCAATTGCCATGACGGATAAGCACCCTCCTAAAAAACAACCTCCCAAGACGCCTGAGCCGGACGCCAAACCCGCGTACACGCCTCTTGCATGGAGCTATCCATTTTCGCCTGCTACCAAGGAAGGTGCAGCGTCCGATGCCGCAGACCCCATGACCTACATGAAGGTGCTTGCGACTGCGGAGGATGGATTTTATCCACTGGGAGCTAGCGGCATCTGGCACGGCGGCATTCACTTCGGGCAGAAAACAGGTGAGGCCCTGAAACAGGACGAAGGCGTACGCGCGATCGCCACGGGCGAGGTTGTCGCTTACCGACTCGACAACGAATACCCCACGCTGACCTACCAGGACCAGCGTCATGCGTTGTACTCGCGGGGCTTCGTGTTGATCCGCCATACATTGCAATTGCCACCCGCACCGATAAAGACGCAACCAGCACCCGCCCCCGCAAATGCACCCGCCGGATCACCCGCCTCAGGGGGCAATGCAACGCCTCCGCCGCCAGCCCCGACACCAGCTCCCGCGTCCTCCGGTCCGCCACCCGGTGAAACGCTGACGTTCTTCAGTCTGTACATGCATACGCTCGACTGGAAAACGTATAAAGCCGCGCTCGATCAGCCCAAAACGGAGAGTGCGGACACCAAGGCGCCGCAACTCAAGCCTCTTCCGTACTGGGAAGCTGACCGCTCGTATCGAGCATTGAAACCGAACAAACAGGACCTTCCGAAACCGAAGCCGATCGATCCGAGTGCGCCCGATGACGATTCGTCGCCGCAGCAACGAGGCCCAGATGATGCGCTGCCGGAGCCTGTATCGGGTGTGCGGGTTCGCATTACTCCGAACGCCAAGCTCCTCGGTTTGCTACCCGAGGGCACGGAACTCACTGTGAATGAGGCCGATAACGGTGGGCGCAAGGGCTGGGCAAAAATCACGAAGATCATTAAAGGTGATCCGGTGGGCCCAGTCGTTGGTCAGCCGCCCGACGTGCAACTGAAGTGGGGTTACGTTTTCGTTTCGGAGCTCGAGCCGATTCCCCAGTCTGGCCCCGTCGATAAGGTGGTCGTGCTCAAGAAGCCGTACCCCGTCAAGGCGGGAGACGTTGTTGCGCATATCGGACAATACCAGCGATACAGGGAAGCGAAGCCCACACCGCCGTTGCCCACCCGACCGTTGCTGCACCTCGAAGTTTTTGCGGGCAACGATCTTCCAGCGTTCATCGCCAAGAGTCAGGCGCGCGCGAAGGAATTGTCGGCGGCAGATCCGAATATGGACAAGCCTTTTCTGGAAGTTCTGACAGGTGCAAAACTCGTGACGAAAGCGCCTGATCCAGATTACACCCTTGAGCAGACGGGTTTGAAGCTTGTTCCCGTCAGCGATCCGAAATCGCGATGGGTCAAGGTACAGCCCAAGACAGTAAGAATTCCCGCCGTGCAACCGGAGCCTGCTGCTCCGGCTGGCAAGGGGAAGAAGCACAAGGCAAAGCCTGCGAAAAAACCTGAGGCAATCGAGACGCCGACCGGTATCCCGTTCTGGATCGACAGCACCCTAGGTCTTGTAAATCAAATGACGACGGCGCCTGTCAAGGGCTGGAAAGACTTTCCGCTAAAGGTTAGCCAAGCAGACGGGCCCCCAACGGACTTCCGGGTCATGTTTCGGGTGGTCGATCTCGACAAGCAGGGACCGCAAAGCTTGGCACGAGAAGACAAGGACGCGAGCGGAAAAACGAAACGCTGGTGGAATGTGACGGTCGGCACGAAAGACGGTGGAACCCGTCAAGGCTGGGTGCGTGAACGGGACCATCCCAAAGTGCAGCTGTGTAGCCAGTGGGACTGGCCGGGGTTCGAGCTCGTCGACAACAGTTCGACCACGATGGTCGATATGTTCAAGCGTTACCTGTTCGTCGCTGAACTGGCCATGGGAGAGGATCAGGATAACTTCAAGCCGAGTGCTGATGCATTGGCCACCAGTGAGCTCATCCAGAAGCTCGAAAAAGCCATTGATGTCAATCACGATGGCAAGGTTACTGCCGCGGAATTGGCGGATGCGCAGAAGACGCCATGGTTAGCCGAAGCAATCTCGCACATAGTCGTGAAAAGTGAGAGCGAATGGGGCGGCAACATGGGGAAGTGGGAGGACATCACGCCCCATATGAAGCTCGTGCCGTGGAAATGGCTGAACGAGATGGAGCGGATCAGAAAACTGCAGTGGTGGGAGGATGTTCAGGGGATTGACGCGAAGATTCTGCCGAAAGAGCCAAAGCCGTGGCATTTTCATCCGATCGGGCTGATTGGAAATTTTTCGGCATCAGGCTCCTGCAATTGCATAAACGTGGATGAGTTTTGCAAGCGATATGCGGATCAACATCCGACTGAATTTGGCTGGTTCGAAGGCAAGAAACATGTGACGTTGCCACCGATGAATCCCCAGTCGGTCAAGAGCTTGCATGATCTTGTGACCGAAATGATGAAGCAATACCCAGTCCATTTCAAGGAATGCAAAACAGAGTACCTTGCGTATATGCTGGCAACAGCTCGAATTGAGTCGTACGACTGGCATACTCAGCATTTCTTCTCCCCGATATGCGAAGGAATTTCATATGATGAGGCGGAGACAAATTACGGAGTTGGTCCTCATGCAACAGAGGCACATAAAAAACGGGCTATAGCCAACGGAAACACAGAAGCTGGAGATGGATATAAATATCGGGGGCGCGGACTGGTTCAACTTACGTGGAAAATTGGATACAAGAAATTTAAAGAAATAGCTGGTGCCGATATTGTCGCAAATCCAGATTTGGTCTTGGATTTACCGGTTGCGGTTAGAATTATGATGATTGGAATGAGGGACGGATTGTTTAGAGGGGGGAACTCGCTATCAACTCACCTCGATGGAACAAAGCCTGACTATTATCATGCTCGCTACATTATTAATGGCGATAGTCCGGCAGGATCAGGTCATCCAGACAAAGCCGAGCAGTTTCAGTTTTATGCCGAGAAATTTGAGAAGCTTATCAGGGAAACGAAATGATTGCTAAGTTTAGCTTTGGAACATGCCTCGCGTTTGCATTTGCGTCAACTGCACTGGCGGGCAGCTATCAGATTCCTGGTCTGGAAGTTTGCGATGCGAATTCATCTGGGAAGCACTGCGGCCTCCAGTTGGATAGCAGTGGTTATCTCGTGGATAGTGCTAGCGGTACACACTTGTCTTCTGATCCCGATTTCAAGGGAGTCGTGAGTGATGCTACTCTCTATGAGAGCAAGACAAGTCTGGCTTTGGAATACAGTGATTCTTCATCGTCAAAAAACTGGACCGTCCTCATCTTCTCCTACAAGAATGGCGAGTTGCATGCTAAGAATTACATATCGCTCTCGAAGATGACGTTAGTGAATGGTGAACGATGGGGCGGGCAAAGTTGCCGAGGGGATGTGGTCTTGACCAGGGGGAAAACCATTTTGGCGAGTGCCTTTAAGGGTCTGTGCAATGGGAATGTGAATAATGATTCGCCGACTCCGACCAACACAGAAGCAATCAGAGTTGCGAGCCAAGCAGGGCTTGTTGTAACAGTGCCAGCATACGATGCTGATACGAGAGTTTGGTCGGTGGCAACGTACGCTTTCCCTTCCAACAGCGTGCCCGACGCAAGCGCATTACTCTGCCTTTCTGGTTGCAAGACTGACCCAGTCCATCAGCGTTTAGGTGGATGGATTGGAAAGGATTTTTGGATAGATGCATCCTTGCCCAAAAGTGAGGCTGGCACGGTCGACGGCAGTTACATCTATCTGAAGAAAAAGGCGCCAATTTCAATTAAAGGAACAGTGGCGAATGGAAGTATGAGCTTAACAGAATATTCGAGCTCAGGAAACGTGCCTGTCGCGACATTCACTGGAAAGAAGTTTGATAGCGCATATGTTGGAACCTGGGCATCAAATAACAAAAAATACAAATTCCTCCTGGGAACAATACTTTATTGATTATCCCGCCATGATTGATCTTATCCGCATCGGCGACGACACCGACCATGGCGGCAAGGTCGAAACGGGCTCGGCGACCATGCGTTTCGATGGTCGCTATGTCGCCCGCAAGGGTGATCGCGTGTCGTGCCCCCAACATCCCGATGTCTCACCTAACCTCATCGAGGAAGGCGATCCATCGATGACGGATGATGGTATTCCGATCGCTCGTCACGGCCACCGCGCCACGTGCGGCTGTCACCTAATCTCAAGTCTCGTTTGAGTTTGAGGTCGAGCAGGTAGCCCAGTGTCGACACCATCATCGGTTATGTAGTGAAATCCGCACTCACAAATGTATAGTACCTAGTGCCCACACTTTTGCCGGGCTGGGGTGTTGGGTAACACATGGTTTGTTATTGGTAACGAGCGCTGTTTTTATGGCAACCGGCAACGATCGCCTCTCGAAAATTCGTGACTACCTGGCCACGGCGGGATTCACGCTGATGGCCCGTGAGTGGTGCGACGTATCGAGTCCGTACCGGTTCCGTTGCGAGAGCGGTCACGCTTCTTCGCAGTCGGGAGCTAGTCTTTTGCGCCTCGTCCGAGGGACGCGGGGCTTGCTACGATGCCGTCAATGCTGGATCGAGCAGACGATGACTCGAATCCACGAAACCGCTGGCTCGGCTGGAGGCCAGTGCCTGAGTAAGCGGTATCGTGGAAAAAGCGCACACTACCGCTTCGTCTGTGCTGCAGGCCATAAGTTTGAGGCCACCGCCGCTTCGGTCTTGACCGATCATTGGTGTGCAAAGTGCTCCACCGAACGACGAGCCGAGCGTCGTCGATATCAAGGCGGCCTGAAACCGATACAGGATCGTGCGCGAGAGCGGGGCGGCGAATGCTTGTCGACCGCCTACGACGGCCGGATGGCGAAATATCGGTTCAGATGCGGTGCGGGACATGAATGGGAGGCCGCGGGCTACGACGTCTTGCGCAAGGCGTGGTGCCAAGAATGCTCTTCAGATCGTAAGCGAATACCGGACGGACTTGCGAAGCTGCAAGAGAGGGCGGCCGAGCACGGCGGCAGATGTCTCGCATCCCAGTATCAACGTATCCAGGCTCGTTACCCATTTCAGTGCGAGCGGGGACACGAGTGGATGGCGTGGGGTACGGAAATCTTGAAGGGGCACTGGTGTCCGACATGTCGTACCGAAGACAGGCAGCGACAGGGCCTCGAATTGATGCGATCGATTGCTGCGGACCGGGGCGGCATGTGCGTATCTGAGCACTATGTCGACAACAACTCGAAGCTCGAATGGGAGTGCGCGCGCGGTCATCGATGGTGGGCGAGACCCCGGCAGGTTTCGTCAGCGGGCAACTGGTGCGCTCAATGTCAGTACCTGTCGCAGATTACCCTGGAAAAAACGAGGCGAAAGCGTCGTTATGAGGCAGTTAAGTCGTCGGAACCTTGATTCGACGTCACATGAATGAATCTGATGGGACTGGAAAGCGATGTCGAGCCTTGTTTTGGCATTCCAGCGCCTGATTCGGGTAGTAATAAAGGCGTTAGCCTATATTTCGGGCTGCCAAGTACCTGAGGCAGGCTGTTTTGCTCAAAAAATGAGCAAAGACGACCATTTTTTGCCCCCGAAACGGTCCCTCCAACGGTGGCCGCGCCGCGCAAATATTACAAAATTCTTTCGTCGCAAAAAATCGGGCCATAGCTCCGTCGCATGGGTGCACCCATGCCAAGCCCTATCCGGGGTGAATCGGGGCCCCTAACGGGCCGGAAAATAAGTCAGAGGGTCATTTCCGATACCGCCGGAGCGTTCGAGACCCGCCAGAAGACACTGAAAAGTAAAAATTACCGATTTGAGAGCGATTGATCGATCCCTTTTATCGGTTTTGGTCGAGTTGTGTTACATTTTCCGTGCCGAAGAGTCGTTCTGGGGTGTTTTTGGTCGGTTTTTAGCGAAAATCCCTAGCTCTGCCTCATTACCTCGTGGTTGCCGCACGTTTTACGGCCCGCCTGGGCATCGCGTCTTCAACGGCTCTCGCGGTCCCATTCACCGCACCTCGCTTTCCTGAAACGCCCCTATATTGCCTCGCGTTTCAGTCTTTTCCACCCTTGAGATTGTTTCCGAACATCAGTTCGGTGCCTTCGCTCGCCTAAATTATTTCGGATACCTAATTATGTATACGCATCGTCGTGAACCTTTGTTCCCTCTTGGCTTGGTTGTTGCCACACCGGGTGCGCTCGATCTTCTCGATCGAACCGGCACCAACGCAAATGGCCTGCTTCGGCGGCACAGCAGAGGTGATTGGGGTGTCGTCAGAGCGGCCGATGCTCGCTCGAACGATCTCGCGGTGACGCATGGAACGCGTCTGCTGTCTGCGTATGAGTTGGGCGATCGTCGCGAACGGCTGTGGGTCATCACGGAAGCCGATCGCCGGGCGACAACCCTCTTGTTGCCGTTCGAATACTGACCCGATGGAGGCCACCGTGCAGCAACTCCATCCTGCTCTTCAGTCCGGCCGACGCCTCACGCTAGTCGGCTCGAATACCCCGGCGTTCAGTTTCCAAGGCTGCTGGGACGGCGGCTGCGCGTGCCATGCGACAGCAATGGCGCTTGCCATGCTTGGGTTCTTGTCCGATCCCTTAAATGTGTCGTCGCGTCGTCGCGCCCCGGAAGCGGAATTCTGGCGTCGTGCGCGGCCGTTTTACTTCTCCGGCGTGTCACTCCAAGAGCTGCAAACGCTAATTCGAGAACTGGACGTGGGGCTGCGCCCGACCCGCTTCGAAGGGACGCACGTAAATGTACTCCGCTTCAGCGAGCGAGAAGTACTGCGCGGTCGGCCGGTGATCCTGACGTTTCGGCAATCGCGCCGGGCAACTCTGCATGCGGTGTTGGCCGTCGGCATCGAAGGAAGAAGGATCGGCCGGACCTTCGACGGACACACGTTGCTGGTAGTCGACTCTGCCGAAGCCGAACCTGTACTCGCGGCCTACAACGCGCGGTTGACACGGACAGCAGCCGACCGCGGCAGGTTGGGCGGGCACGCCCAGTACGTCACCGGGCTCGATCAGCGAAAAGTTGTGCTGGCCGGCGCAATGTCGATCCGGTTATCTGCAACGGCAGCAGACCGGAAAGCGCGGCCGCCGTAGTGCATCAGCGCAACCGTGAGCGCTCGATCTTGGGCGGCTTGGCGGCATTGACTCGACGTGCGTCCTTGTCGTTCAGCGTCATCGTCAGCGGCGCGAAAAGTTCCGCGAGCGAAATGCCGAGCGGCCCGCACAACGCCGCCAGCGTCAGCACCGTCGGGTTTGTCACACCCGACTCGATCGAACTGATCGCGGCTCGACCGACCGACGCCTCGTGAGCAAGGTCTTCCTGACTCTTGCCGGCTTGGCGACGGACTTCCTTGAGCCGTTTTCCAACGGCGACGGTAATGGGGTTGCGTTCTTCGGTGGGCGGGACGGGTGCTTTCATGTCCGAGAGGATGCCGCCTCAACGCAGCAATTACCATCGCACAAACCGTACATATTTTGTTATGTTAACCGTACAACATCACCAAGGGCAAACACCCACAACCATCCGGGGATTCAGAAAAATGTCGGCACCTACCATCCAGAAAACCACTACAGCAGACGGGATTCAATTCGAGAGATGGCCCGCGCGGCGTTCGATCGGTCACGGGCATGATCATCCGGCTGTCCAGATCGTCGGGGTAGGAGAAACGGGCGGTGGATTGGCTGCCGGCCTGTACTACCGGCTCGGCGTCGATGACGGCATCGCGTTCCAGCATGTCTCGGCAACGGACGGAGCATTATCGGGCGACGCATCGCTAGTTGTTGATCACGTGCCGTTCGCAGGGGCAAGCGCGGTAATAGTCATCGCGGCCGCCGCCGAGCCGGACGCGCTGCGGGTTTCGGTGATCGTCAGCGCCGCCGCACAGAAGGCCGGCGCGGGAGTTGTAGCGCTGCTTGCCCAGCCGCCGCTTCCTCCGGGCTCGCTGGTTCGGGCGGTCGCAGCCGAGCTATCACGCTGCGCTGACGCGGTCGTGTTCGTTCCCGAATCTCCCCACCCTTCCGTGCTGTACTGCCTGGTCGACGTCTACGTGGCGGCAATGCGGGGGACGCAGCCGGATTTGTCGGAATGGAAGATGCCGACCGGAAGTGATTTCCTTGATGTGCGAGAGGCGTTTGCCGGTACGACTGGAGCGGTGATCGGTGTCGGCGAAGGAAGCGGCCCAGATCGTATCAAGAACGCCGCCCGGCAAGCGATTCTGGATGTTGGTTCCGACCGGCTTGCGATGGCGGGTGGCCTGCTTGTGATGGTTTCGGGCGCGGAATCCCTTCGGCTCCGGGAGGTTGCGGCGGCGGTCTACGCCATCTGCGAGGCGACCACGGGCGATGCGGGCTCTGTGCTCGCCGCGCATTACGACGATCGGCTCGGCGAGACGGTTCGCATTACCGTAATCGCAGCCGAACGTGACGACACCGACTGCATGCAATAACGGTGTTTGCAGACGGATGCAGCTACCGCAGAGGACGGCGTCTCGGCTGCGGTGCTTCGCCTCGGTGTTCACCTGTTGGCTTGAGTGCCATTTTCAGCGGCTCGAATAGGTCCGCGAGCGTGATCCCAAGCACGTAGCAGATAGTCGCCAACGTTTCCACCGTGGGATTACCGATGCCCCGTTCGATCGCGCTGACGCGGGTCCGATCTAGACGAGCTTCGTAGGCCAACTCTTCTTGAGACTTCTCGGCCTCGATCCGGCACGCCTTCACTCGCTTGCCGATAGCGGTTGCCACGGCGTTACGCCGATCACGGGTTCTCGGTTTGGTACTCATGGCGTACAGCATGCTTTTCTGACGCCTTTAGAACCACGTCTTACAAACCTCTATTAAATGAATCTTATAAGCAACATGTTTACGATACACTTCGGGCCGCCGGACGGCGGTAGACCGGTATGGACGAAGCGGAACTTCACGAAACAGTCGCCCTGCGTCGAGATGACAGCGGGCACCAATCCAAAACTGCAAAGGGGCTTTCAATGAATACTTCTGGAGACCAGACGGGCAGCGCTACGACGACTCAAGCCCAAACCGCCTCCCCGATTCGAACAAGCAAGTTGGGAACAGCGGCTTGGATTATCGTCGCGCTATTTGTCGCCCTCTTGGCGACGGGTGTGTACATGCCTCAACATCCGAGCCATCCTGCTCTCAAGTTTCTCTTTCTCTGGTTCGGTGGTGCGTGGCTTGGCTATATCGGCGTCAGGCTGGGTGACGGCGTGCGGAGAATTTTCCGACCGGACATCATCGTGACGAGCGGCGGAATCTCCGATGCTATCTGGACGAGGATGTGCTGGGCGATCGGTCCGCAATGTGTTGGCCTGCTCTTAGGCGCAGTCACCGGCACCAGCATCTTGGCTGGATGGATTAGCTGAGCCAGGCGGACGAGTCTACTGAAGACTCACACGTGCCGAAGGCAGCGAAGCCGTCTTGCGCTTCGCTGCCTTTATCGCTGAAAAATTCTGGAGGGGTGGACCGGCCAGAGTTTCATAGACACTCACGAGCCGTTTAACGCGTAGCGCCGCTCGAACTCAATCGGTGAAAGATCGCCGGCGGAACCATGCCGACGAACCGGGTTATAAAACATTTCGATGTAATCGAACAAGTCCGAGGTCGCGGTCGCCCGACTCGGATAGATGCGCCGCTTGATTCGCTCCTTCTTTAGGGCACTGAAGAAGCTCTCGGCCACGGCATTGTCGTGGCAATTACCGCGCCGACTCATGCTTGGCACCATATGGTGTGCCTTCAGGAATGACTGCCAGTCATCGCTCGTGAATTGACTGCCCTGGTCGGAATGCACCATGACACCGGGTCCCGGTTTGCGTTTCCAAACCGCAGCCAACAGCGCCTGTAAAACCAGATCGCTGGTCATCGTCGAGCGCGTAGCCCAACCGACGATCTGGCGCGAGTACAGATCCATAACAGCCGCCAGATACAGCCAGCCCTCGTAGGTCCGGATGTACGTGATGTCCGTTACCCAGACCCGGTTCGGTGCGGTTGGCGCGAACTCACGGTTCAACACGTTGGCGATTACGCCGACCGGACCACCCCGATAGCGGGGCTTGCTGCCATAGCCCACTTCTGCCCGCAGACCTTCGCCTCTCATGAGGCGATGGACGCGGTGACGGCTGCACGTTTCGCCCGATTCACGCAAATCCATCGTGACCTTGCGGTAGCCATAGACGCCGCCGCTGGCCAGCCACGCATGCTTGATCAGACCGAGCAATCGCTCATCCTCACGCTTGCGGGCCCCGACTGTCTGCCGCTGCCAGACGTAATAGCCGCTACGATGCACGCCAAGGACCCGGCACATCGAGTACAGGCGGAACTCGCCGAGATGGGCTCGCATGAACGCGTACCTTGCCGCTATCCCTTTGCAAAGTACGCGGCGGCTTTTTTTAGAATGTCGCGCTCCTCGGTCACGCGTTTGAGCTCGGCCTTCAGTCGCCGAACCTCGGCGCTCTGATCCAGCTGCGCTTGCCGCACGACGTCGGGCCTGCCGAACTTCAGTTTCCAGGCGTAAAGGCTGTGGGTCGTGATGCCCAACCGCTGCGCCACATCCGCCACCGAATGACCCCGTTCGGTTACCTGTTTGACTGCCTCGATCTTGAACTCATCCGTGTACCGCTTGCCGCTCATCCTGACCTCCTCGGTTGCCATAAATTATGGCTCGAAGATGTCTACGAAAGGCTGGCCGGTCCACATTAAGGATTTTTGTGACGGAGTATGGCATCACGGAGTTGGAATTACCCCAGGACGAAGGCTTCGTGAAAGCGAAGAAGCAACCGCCTGCGAAGTACTACGATCCGTCGTCGGGGAAATCATGGTCAGGGCAGGGCTCGTGTCCGAAATGGCTTGTCGGTAAGAACCGTGACGACTATCTGGTTCGCGAAACGCCAAAACCTTGATGGCTAGAGAAAGCGCGATGAGACTCGGATGCACTCTTGAAATATAGGGCCAGTGTGGCTTCACCATGTGGAGAATGGGTCATGATTCCAAAATCGATCGCTGATATTGTTCAGGCAGATATTGACGCGCTCGTTGCCAATGCTGTTGAAGAGAGCGACCAACTCGACTTCAAGCAGGTGCTCGCAATAAACACACGAGACGAAAGGAAGGAGTTTGTCTCGGATGTCTGCGCATTTGCAAACGCTCGTGGTGGCGACCTCATATTTGGAATTCAAGAGAACGCCGAGGGGCGAGCACACGCAGTAGTGCCGATGACCTTCAATGCTGACGAAGAAATTCTTCGAATCGAGAACATTATCGCCGACTCGGTGGAGCCGAAGCTATTTGGCGTGCGTGCTAAGGCTATTGCGTATGACGCGGGGGCGGTGTTGGTTGTTCGTGTGCCACGATCAGTGCAAGGCATCCATCGGAACAAGCTTGATGAACGATTCTGGGTGCGGGAGTCGCGATCCAAACGCTCCCTCGATGTCCCTGCGCTAGCAATCCGCTTCCAAGGTTTGGCTGAGCGTCAGGACAAGCTATCGGAGTTTCTTGCCGGTCGCTATGCGGCGGTTGCCACCGATCAGTTGGCAGTCCCTATGCGGCCCGGACCGAAACTTGTCATTCACGTCTTTCAAGGTTTTGCCGGAATCGATCAGGTTATCGATGTCCAGCCAGTTGCGGAGGTTTTAGGATTGCCGATTCCAACAAGGCCGGGTGATCGAGACTTTCGCATGACCTATGAAGGTCCAATGCAACATTCCCCCATCGCCGACGGGTGGATTCGCGCCTACACACTTACGCATCATTCTGGTGTGATTGAGGGAGTCTCGAAGATTGCCGATCCGGGCGAGCCCGTTCGGACTGAGACCGTCGAGTGCGCAATATTGCAATACATTGGCGATCTCATTCCCGCTGCAATCGGGAAACTCTCGATCGATCCGCCGTTCGTGGTCCGAAGCAGCATTGTTGGCGGCCTAGGAACAGTAGTACAACCGTTCCCTGCTGCGGGGCGGTGGGCGCTTGATGCGCCACATCCGAGTCCAATAAGCCGTACTGCACTTGTGCTACCTGATGCCGTACTTGAAACTGGCCGCGAAGACTTGCCAGCCTTGTTTCGTCCGGTATTTGATCGACTGTGGCATACGGCTGGCTATCAGAGAAGCTTTACGTATCAGGATCGAGGGGCTGGTCTTGTATGGGCTGGCCGTTGCTAAGGCGGATTTACGCGATGCCCCGCCGTAACGAAGTCGCTCTGACCATTGAAGAACCGAAGGAGCTTATCGAGGATCGATGGGCAGACCCCAAGCCTTGGAGCAGATTTCACCGGCGGCTTGCGTCGCCAAAGTTCGTGCGGAGCGTTGGAGTCGATGCCCGCCATCGATACCCGGCTATCCGAGCGTGTTTGGATCAACTGGGATGCTACTCAGTAAGACGGAAGCGGGTGATGGGCCGTGCGATGGGCTGAAAACAAAAACCCCCGTAAGTCATTGACTTTACGGGGATTTTTGCGGTGTCCTGGCGGAGAGAGGGGGATTCGAACCCCCGATAGGCGATTAACCTATACACGCTTTCCAGGCGTGCGACTTAAACCACTCATCCATCTCTCCGGAAGACCGAGAGTATAGCAAACTCTGGCGGCAGCCCGCCACTCCCTTCCGCGTTCGTCAGAAATCCGTCGTCATCGACAGCCACACCGAGCGCGGATCGCCCTGCGTCAGGTATCCGCCGATCGTCGACGACCAGTACGACTTGTTCGCGACGTTGCGCACGGACGCGCGGAACGTCGTCTTCTTGCCGAACACCTCCGTCGCGTAACGGGTGCCGAGGTCGACGCGGTCCCACGCGTGGATCGACATCGTGTTCGCGACGTCCAGGTACTGCGGCCCGGTGTGGATCCAGCGCGCGGTCAGCGTGAGCCCGTTCAGCATCGGCACGTCGTATTCGGCGCCCGCGTTGAGCAGGAACGACGGCACGCCGATCGGCCGGTGGCCGTCGTTCGCGCCGCCCGCCGTGTCCTGCAGCGTCGCGTTGAGGTACGTCGCGCCCGCGATCAGCCGCACGCCTTTCCACGGTTCGCCGTACACGGCCGTCTCGATGCCGCGGTGGCGCTGCGTGCCGTCGGCGCCGAACAGGTTCGTCGCCGGATCGGTGTACGCCATCGGCTTCTCGATCTGGAACAGCGCAAGCGACGCGCCGACCTTGTCGGTGTCGTAGCGGATGCCGGCTTCATATTGCTTCGACCGGTACGGCGACAGCGCCTGGCCTGCGTTGCGTGCAGTGTTCGGCGCGATTTCGCCCTGGGCGAGCGCTTCGCTGCGGTTCGCGAAGATCGACACGTTGCGCCACGGCTTCACGACGAGACCGAATACCGGCGTCGTGATCGCGTCGCTGTAGACGCCCGTGACCTCGCCCGTGTAGCTGAAATTGTCGACCGAAATCGACTGGCGGCGTGCGCCGATCGTGAACAGCACGCGGTCGTCGAAGAAGCCGAGCGTATCGGACACCGCGACGCTGCGCAGCCAGCTCTTCGTGACCGTGCCCGGATCGTTCATGTCGCCGCCTGCATAGGCCGTCGGCGGGAACGCGACCGGCGCCGGATCGTAGAGCGTCGTCGGGAACGCGTTCGACAGCGTGTACGCGGACTGGCTGTCGACGCGGATGAACGACGCGCCGGCCGTCACGAAGTGCGACACGGGGCCGGTCGTGAAGCGGCCGCGCACGCCGGCTTCGGCCGACTGCGCATCTTCCTTGTGCGGCACGCTCAGGCGCGAGCCGGTCGTGCCGGACGACGAATAGGTCGGCGTGTAGTAGTCGCCGTGCTCGTTCGTATGGCGCGCGCCGGCCGATACGTAGGCCGTCCACGCGGGCAGGAAGTCGTACTCGGCGTGCACGATCCCGACCGTGTCCTCGAGTTCGCTGAAGCTCCACGGCTGCGCATAGTTGTGCGTCGCGGACGGCACGGCGGGCAACTGATTGCCGCTGACGAGCACGATCGGGCGGCCGTTGTCGATCCGCTGCCGCTGATACAGGAAGTCCCCTGACAGGCGCAGCCTGTCACCGCGCCAGTCGAGCGACACCGCCGTCACGTTGCCGCGGCGGCGCTCGTCGTCGACGGCCGTGTCGCCGCCGCTGATCGACTGGTTCACCCGTACGCCGAACTGGCCTTCGCTGCCGAAGCGGCGGCCGATGTCGACATGCGTGCCGAGCGAACCGGACGTGGCGCCGTCGACGGTGACGCGCGTGAGCGGCTTGTCGTCCGCGCGCTTCAGTTGGAGGTTCACGCCGCCGCCGACTGCCGAACCGTTCGGCGATGCCCCGTTCAGGAATGCATTGGCGCCCTTGAACACGTCGACGCGCTCGACCGCATCGGTTTGGACGAGCTGCCGCGGCGTGACGCCGTACAGGCCGTTGAGCGACACGTCGTCGCCGGCGAGCGCGAACCCGCGGATGACGAACACCTGCGAGAAGTTGCCGTAGCCGGATGCGCTGCGCACGGCCGGATCGTTGTCGAGCACGTCGGCGAGCGTGCGCGCCTGCTGGTCCTCGATCAGTTTCGACGTGTAGGTGGTCATGCTGAACGGCACATCACTCGCCTTTTGCCGGCCGAGCACGCCGAAATCCGCGCCGCGCGCGACCTGGCCGCCGGCGTAGGTCGGCGCGAGGTCGCCCGGCAGCGGCTCGGCCGCGCCGGTCACGTTGATCGACGGCAGCACGGCGCCATCGGGCGCGGCGTTGGGGGCGGACGTCGCTTGCTGAGCGCGTGCGGCGGCCGGGAAGGCGCAGGCGAGCACAATGCCGAAGGCAATCGGCGTGAGACGCCGGACGGGTAACGAAAGTGTCGACATGGGACGCAAATCGGTGTGGTCGATGATCCGTCCCAGGGCGGCAAGTCGGAATCCGGGCGGCGTGACGCGTCCGTACTGTCGCGGACGTGTTTTTATCGAGCGGCGGAGTCTAACGTAAACGAGAATCATTGTCGTTTACGGAGAAATCAGTCCACTATTTGAGATAACCGGGGGCCGTTCACCGGCGACGGCGCATAACCGCCGAACGGGTGTCGGGACGAACATGCGATCATGCGAAGTCCGCATTCGTCGTAACAAATCGAACGCATTGGCCGGGGCTAATCCTGACGATACCGTCCGTCCGCACCGCCATCTTCAAAAGGAACGCCACACCATGTCGCTCTCCGCCTTGCTCGCCTTTGCGCTGATCCTGTCCGTCGGTGTCGCGACGCCCGGCCCGACGGTGTTGCTCGCGATGAGCAACGGTTCGCGCTACGGGTTGCGTCACGCGATGGTCGGCATGCTCGGCGCGGTCACCGCCGACGTCGTGCTCGTCGCGCTGGTTGGCTTCGGTCTCGGCGTGCTGCTCGACGCGTCGGAAACGGCGTTCGTGACGCTGAAGCTGCTCGGCGCGGCATGGCTCGCGTATGTCGGCATCCGGATGGTGATGTCGAGCGGCGGGGCTGCGGCTGCGCAGCCATGCGTATCTGCGACGCCCGATCGTCGGACGGCCTTTGTGAAGAGCTTCTTCGTCGCGATGAGCAACCCGAAGTACTACCTGTTCATGTCGGCGCTGCTGCCGCAGTTCGTCGACCGGTCGCACGCGATCGCGCCGCAGTACGCGATTCTCGCGGCGACGATCGTCGCGATCGACGCGATCGGGATGACCGGTTACGCGCTGCTGGGCGTGCATTCGGTCCGCGTATGGAAGGCGGCCGGGGAGAAGTGGTTGAACCGCGTCAGCGGATCGCTGCTGCTGATGCTCGCGGGGTACGTTGCGCTGTATCGGAAGGCTGCGCATTGACACGGTGATGGAGCGGGGAAGCAGGATGCCGAAGGCAGCGCGGCGATGAAACCGGTCGACCGCTTCGCGCTCGCAACGCATGACGGGCTGTATGAAGCGTGGCCGGCGCGCACCGATGTGCTCGTGGATGGCGTGCGTTCCGGTCTCGCTGTTTCCGGTTACGTGCTGCTGCGCCAGTTCGAGACGCCGGCCGCGTTTCTGCTCGTCACCGACTACGACTGCCCGTTCGAGGAAGCCGTCACGTTTACGCTCGTGTCGAAGGGGCCGCTGAAGGTGCTCGCGCAGCGCACGGTCGGTGCGATGTATGCGTCGTGCCATCTGGACGCGTTGACGTGGGCGGACGACCGGCATTTCAGCGCGACGTTCGTCGGTATCGACGGACGATGGGATTTCACGATTCGTGACTTATCGGTGCCGTTCATCCGGTCTCGGCTCGGCATGCATCGCGTGCGGGATCGCTGACGCGCGACCGACGAGCACGCGCATTTCATGCCGGTGGGGCCCGCGCTACATCTACAAAAATCGTCTATTTCATTTCTCTTTCACTTTGATCGGAGGTGTAAGTTTTGATGCGCGCCGATCGTGCGTGCCCTACGCACATGGCGGCAGGAATGGCGACGTCCGGGCCTCGCGCGCGTTCACGACATTACAAAATGAATGGAAAATGAAAGAAATCCTTCCCTTGACGCCATGCATCGTCGCCCTTTATTGTCCGGTCTGCCGCCCGTGAGAGAGCACCGACGGCACCGCGCAAGCGCGCCTCGCGCGCACGACAACACGTAGTAAAAAGCAGAAAAGGAAACGTGGTAGCCACATGAAGCCGCTATTCGACGACAACAAATCCGATGCGGTCAGCGATCGTCCTTCCACGCCGTCTTTGTCGCCCATCGCCGCCCCGGCCGCCGTCGCCAACGTCGTCGTGCCGGCCGCGCAGCCGACGGAACACGCGTGCCTGATCACCGTCGACGAGATCGACCAGCTCGGCGCGACACAGGGCACGCGGATCGCAGCCTTCTCCCAGCAGATCCTCGCGAGCGTCCGCGCGTCGGACGCCGACCAGTTCGGCGACAAGCTCAACGAGCTGATCGCGATCGCTAAAGGGCTCGACCCGCGCGGCGCCGACAAGGGCGGGCTGCTCACGCAGGTCACGCGGCTGTTCCGCTCGACCAAGGAGAAGCTGCTCTCGCAGTACGAATCGGTGAGCAAGCGGATGGACACGCTCGTCGTCGAGCTCGAAAACCATTCGCAGCGCCAGAAGGCCGGCATCGACGAGCTCGAGCGGATGTACAACGACAACTACGCGCTGCACCAGGAACTCGCGCAGTCGAAGGCGCACGGCGAAACGGCGCTTGCGGCGCTGCGCGCGCATCTGGCGGCCGGCCAGCAGCCGGCGGACGATGCGTTCGCCGCCCAGTGCCTGCTCGACGTGAAGCGCAAGATCGACGCGCTCGAAAGCAGGCTCGACGATCTCGACCGCGCGATGCTGATGTCGAAGCAGCTCGCGCCGCAGATCCGGATGGAGCAGGACCAGAAACGCACGCTGACGTCGAAGTTCATGACGATCAAGACCGTGCTGATCCCCGCGTGGACCAACGCGTTCGCGCTCTACCTCGAGCAGCTCGGCACGAAGCGCGCGGCGGCGCTCGCGAACGCGACGTACGACGCGGCCGACGAGGCGATCCGCGCGCAGGCCGACCTGAATCGCCAGAACGCGCAGGAAGTCGCGAAGCTCGGCCAGCGCCCGGTGATCTCGACCGACACGTTCGAATACGCGCAGCAGCAGCTGTTCGGCGCGTTCGACGACATCACGCAGATCATCGCCGACGGCCGCCGCCAGCGCGAGCAGGACGCGCCGCGCCTGCGCCAGCTCGAACAGGACCTGATCACCCGATTCGCTCCGAAGCATAACTAAGAGAACTGAGAGAACACCGCATGATTACGCTTGAGAAACGCGCGGCGAAGGTCGCGATCGTCCTTGAAAAACGTCAAATCCTGAAGCCGCCGGTCGTGCGCGTCGGCGCGGCGCTCGACATCTCGGGTTCCGCGAAGCCGCTGTACCAGTCGGGCGTGATCCAGGAAACGCACGACCGCATTCTCGGCATTGCACTGAAGTTCGACGACAACGGCGAGGTCGACACGTGGACCTTCACCGAAGGCTACGACCGCCTGCCGACCGCGACGCCGGACAACTACGGCTCGTACATTTCCGATCACGTGCTCAATGCACGGATCGACAAGTGGGGCGGCACGCAGTACGCACCGGTGATGAACGACATCGTCGATTTCTTCTTCCGCGCGCCGGAGCCGAAGCGCGAGGAAAAGCGCGGCTTTCTCAGCCGGCTGTTCGGCGGTGCGGACGACGCGCCCGCGCCGGCCGCTGCGGCGCCCGCGAACGGCCATCTGCCCGCATGGGTGCTGTTCGTCACCGACGGCCAGAACCCGAAGAACGACCGCAAGCGCGTGCGCCAGCTGCTGGCCGAATCGCAGCACTTTCCGCTCTACTGGTCGCTCGTCGGCGTCGGCGATCCGAGCGAATTCGACTTTCTCGCGGAAGTGGCGGACGAAATGCCGAACGTCGGCTTCCTGCATCTCGAATCGCTCGACCTCAGCGACGAACAGATCTACGAACACCTGATCACGCAGGAATTCTGCGATTGGGTGCGCGCGAAGTAAGCGCGTCCCGCCTGCCCATTTTTCTGAACTCGATTACTCCATCATGTTGAAAGACTTCAAGATCCCGTTGTCGCTCACCGCGCTCGCGCTGATCGCGGCCTATCTCCTCGGCGGCGTGAAGGACATGCTGATCGTCGCGGTCCTGTGCGTGCTCGAAATTTCGCTGTCGCTCGACAACGCGGTCGTCAACGCATCGGTGCTCAAGAACTGGTCGGAGAAGTGGCGCAACCGCTTCATGGTGTTCGGCCTGCCGGTCGCGGTGTTCGGCATGCGGCTCGTGTTCCCGCTGCTGATCGTCGCGGTGATCGGCCACATCGGCCTGTGGGACGCGCTGACGCTCGCGGTCGAATCGCCGGACAAGTACGCGGCAGTGCTGACGTCCGCGCATCACGAGGTGTCGGCGTTCGGCGGCGCGTTCCTGCTGATGGTGTTCTTCAAGTTCATGCTCGACACCGAGAAGGACGAGCACTGGATCGGCTTCCTCGAAGGCCCGATGCGCCATCTCGGCCGCATCACCGCGCTGGAAGTGGCGCTGACGCTCGCGATCGTGATCGTCGCGTCGTTCTACGTGCCGGCAACCGAGCAGGTGAGCTTCCTGCTCGCGGGCGCGTTCGGCGTGATCGGCTTCGTGATCGCGCACGGCGTGGGCGACCTGGTCGGCGGCGAGGACACGGGCACGCGCGTGGTGCGCGAAGGCGTCGCGGGCTTCATGTATCTGGAAGTGCTCGATTCGTCGTTCAGCTTCGACGGCGTGATCGGCGCATTCGCGCTGTCGAACAACATCTTCTTGATCGCACTCGGCCTGGGCGTCGGCGCGGCCTACATCCGGGAGATGACGCTCGTGCTGCTGAAGAAGGGCACGCTCGCGCAGTACCGCTATCTCGAACACGGCGCGTTCTGGGCGATCGGCGCGCTCGCGACGATCATGTTCCTCGGCGTGAAGCTCGAGGTGCCCGAGGTCGTCACGGGCCTGGTCGGCGCGGCGATGATCGCCGCGGCCGTGTGGTCGTCGATCGTCGTGCAGCGCAAGGAAGACCGCGCGGCGGTGGCGGGCAAGTAAGCGCGTCACGCGGCACGAAAACCATCCACGAAGGGGCCGCCGCGCGCGGCCCGGCATCGCCGCCGGCGCAACGGCGGTTCCAGCAGAAGAGGTTCAGATGATCAATTTGTCGAAAGGCGGTCGCGTCAACCTGTCGAAGGAAGCGCCCGGCACGCAGAAATTCCGCATCGGTCTCGGTTGGGACGCGAACGCGACGGACACGGGCACGGATTTCGATCTCGACGTGTCGGTGTTCCTGTGCAAGTACGACGCGCAGAGCAATCCGAAACTGATCTCGGATCAGCATTTCGTGTTCTACAACAGCGAAGTGCGCACGATGGAGCGCAAGGAAACCTTCATCCAGCCAGGCGACGATTTCCCGAAGCGCGGGATGCCTTCGTCGAAGTGCCTGGGCGTCGTGCATAGCGGCGACAACCGCACGGGCAGCGGCGACGGCGACGACGAAGTGATCTTCATCGACATCACGAAGCTCGCGGCCGACGTCGAGGAAATCTCGGTGGTGGTGACGATCGATCAGGCCGAAGCGCGCCGCCAGAATTTCGGGCAGGTTCGCAACAGCTACATCCAGATCGCCGACGAGGTGTCCGGCGCGGTGATCGCGAAGTACGCGCTCGAGGAAGACTTCTCGATGGAGACGTCGGTGCAGGTCGGCAGCTTCTATCGTCGCGACGGTCACTTCATGTTCAAGGCGGTCGGCGCCGGCTACAACCGCGGCCTCGGCGATTTCGTCCGCGCGTACGGCGGCGCGGTCTGACGGGCGGCAGCCCGGCGCGCGGCACGCCGCCGCGCCGGGCAGGAAGCAGCGATGACGAATCCGTCCGACGAGCCGAAGCGGCTCGAGTTCGATACGACGCCCGAGCGCACGCCCGGGCGTCTTGCGTTCGACACGCCGGCCGCGCCCGGTGCGTCGCGCGAGCGTGCATCCGAGCGGCCCGCGCCGCAGGCGCTCGACTTCGGGCCGGCGCCCGCGTCCGATCGAGCCGTGCGTGCGGTGCCCGCCGACGCGATCGGCCGCGCGCTGTTCGGCGAATCGAATCATCCGCAGCTCGAAGCGTGCTTCCGCGCCGCGCAGGCCAGCTTTCCGAACCTCTATCCCCACTACGCGCCGCGCATCGAGCGGCATATCCGGCAACTGGTGCCGCTGAAGCTCGCGACGGTCGCGACGATCGGCGACGGCGCACTGGAGACGGCCGGCAACTTGGTTGAAGCCGTCGCCGCGGCGACGCGCGAATTCAACGAACTCGGCGCGGCCGACATGATGGCCGGGATGCTCGCGCAGGCGACACGCAAGGCCGGCATGTTCGAACGCTGGTTCGGTGGGACGTCCAGCCATGTCGACTACCGCGCGGCGCTCGGCGCGCTGAAGCAGTCGCTCGGTTTTTTCCCGCGCCGCACCGAGGAACTCGCCGCGAAGGTCCGCCATGCGGAGGAAAACCTCGTGGTCGTGCTCGCGGCGCTGAGTGCGGTGTCCGACGTGGTGCGGGCGCCGGACGATGCAGGCGTCGAACGTACGCTGTTCGACCGTCGCAACATCGTCGGGCAGGCCGTCCAGCAGATCCGGATGCAGCCGGCGCAACTGCGCGGGCTCGACGAGCGCGTGACCGACCTGCTGTCGCGCGCCGATCACCTGATGAACGTCGTGCTGCCGGCGGCGCTGGCCGCGCGGCCGTCGCGCTGAGCGAACGAGCCGACCGTATGCGCTTCGCCGCGTGCGGTCTCGTGTCGGGCGATACGGTTTCGCGTGGGGGCCGCGAGTCTGCTATCTTCCCGGGCATCTCATCGCTTTCCCGCCGATTCTTCATGACCGACCGCATCGTCGCCGCCTTCGATTTCGACGGCACCATCACGACTACCGACAGCTTTCGCCATTTCGTCCGCCAGACGGTCGGCACGCCGCGTTTCGCGTGGGCCGGGCTGCGCGCGCTGCCGTGGATCGTCGCGATGAAGGCAGGGATGCTGTCGCGTGGCGACGCGAAGGCGAAGTTCGCATCGTTCGCATTCGGGCCGATTCGCGAAGACGCGCTCGACGCGCACGCGCGCACGTTCGTCGACAGCTATCTGCCGAGCCTCGTGCGTCCGGAAATGCTCGAGCGCATTCGCGAGCATCGCGCGCGCGGGCATGAAGTCGTGCTGGTCAGCGCGTCGCCGTCGCTGTATCTGGAGAAGTGGGCGAAGACGGCCGGCTTCGACGCGGTGCTCGCGACGCGGCTCGCGTTCGAGCGCGGCGTCTTCGCCGGGCGGCTCGACGGCGAGAACTGCTGGGGGCCGCAGAAGGTCGTGCGGCTGCGCGGATGGTGGGGCGACCGGCCGCCGAAGCAGCTATTCGCGTACGGCGACAGCCGTGGCGACAAGGAAATGGCCGAGCTCGCGAACTGGTCGTGGATTCGCGGGCAGGGGCCGATGCCGCCGATCGGCGATTGATGCAGTGCTTATGCGCCGCCGTTACGCGTCGGCCGGCGCGTTGCGCGTGCCGCGCGGCGGACGATAGCCGCCCCAGCGATTCGCACGCGCGAACGTGCCGACATCGTTGAAGCGCACGCCGACTTCACGTAATGCCGCATGCGCGGTGCGCGCGGTCAGTTGCCGGATGTAGAACGGATCGCGCACCACGAAGTGATGGATCGCGTGCGTGCTGCCGAAATTGAAGCAGAACAGCTGGAACGGCAGCATCCACCACGGATTCAGCACCTGCGTCTGCTGGATCACGTTGCGCGAATCGATGTCGCCGAAATAATGCATGTTCGAGCTGACGAAGTTGATGCAGAAGCTGCGCAAGAAGTTCGGCCCGAGCCACACCACCGCGAGGAAATCGACGACGCTCATCGCGCGCTCGACGCCGGTGGGCACCGTCACCGCGACGCCGAATGCATGCAGCGCGAACAGGCCGACGTGATAGACGATGAACGCGTGCCACAGCGCGTAGTACAGGTGACCGATCGGCATGTACGACGACACCTGCTCGACGCGCAGCTGCAGGCGCTCGGACGGATCCTGCACCGGCTGCGCGGCCACGTACTGCTTCACCTTGCGGCGCATCGCGGCCGGCCGCAGCACGACGGCGAGCATGCCGTCCGCGATCATCAGCAGTCGCTTCACGCCCCAGCGCTCGCCGTTGGTGATGCCGAATTCCTCGAGATCCGATTCACCGCCCGACACCTTGTGGTGATGCAGATGCATGCGCCGGCGCGTCCACGGATTGATCGTGCCCGGCCGCGTGAGCCAGCACAGCGCCATCATCAGGTGATACGCCCACGGCGTCTTCTTGAAGTACATCAGGTGGATCAGGTCGTGCTCGAGCTCGTGAATCAGCGACGTGACGAACGCGGCGAGCGGCAGCGCGACGTACCACGCGAGCGCGCCGCGCGCATACAGCCATGCGATCGCGAGCATCGCGCTGACCGACACGGCCATCACGGTCGCGCCGACGAGGTTCTGGTTGTCGAGCAGCGGAAAGCGCGCGCGGATCGCGTCGCTCGCGGCGTTGACTTCGCGGCGGACGTACGCGACCTTGTCTGCGTCGTGGCGAAAGGCGGTTCGTGCGGGTTGGCTCATCGAGCGGAATCCGTGCGGAAGGGTGGGGCGCAATGCCGATGCGACAAGCATAGGCGCGAGCGGGAACGCGGGCGAGGGCCGTCGGTGCCAATGATGGTGTCATTTCGGGCCGCGTTGGCCGTCGGGCGGCCGCCCGAGCGGATGTCGGCCCGCTAGAGTGCCGCCGCGGTGTCATTGCGGGCCAGCGACGCTACAATCCGCCGAAACCGCTCCGGAGTTCCCGCATGGCCTCGTCCGTTCCGGATACCGCGCGCCAGTTGAACAAGGCGACGGTGTCGTCCGCGTATGCGCTGTTCATGCTGATGCTGGCCGAGGAGCGCGGCATCGACGGCGGCCGCATTCTCGCCGGCTCGGGCGTCGGGCGCGACCGGCTCGCGCAGCCCGATGCGCGCATCACGCCGCTGCAACAGGCGGCGATCGTGTTCAACCTGCTCGACGCAACCGACGATCCGTCGATCGCGATCGAGATCGGCCTGCGCAGCAGCCTGACGAAAGCGGGGCTGATCGGCTTCGGGTTGATGAGCTGCGCGACGCTCGGCGAGGCGATCGCGCTCGGCATCCGTTACCTGCCGACGCGCGTGCCGTTTTTCTCGGTGCGGCTCGCGCAGCTCGACGGCATCGTCGACATCGACGTGCTCGAAGCGTTTCCGCTCGGCCGGCTGCGCCAGTTCGCGGTGGAAAATTTTCTGGTCGAGACCGCGATCCTGTTCAATTCGCTGCTGTATCCGACGCCGGGGCGCACGCTGCAGTCGCGTGCCGAACTCCATTTCGAATGGCCCGAGCCGCCGTGGTTCGAGCGCTATCGCGCGCGGCTGCCGCGCTGCCATTTCGACGCGAGCGCGAACCGCATCCGCTGCGACGCCGCGCTGCTCGACGAGCCGATCGGCACCGCGAACGCGCAGACCGCGCAGATGATCGTCCAGCAGTGTGAGGCCGAACTCGCGCGGCTCGGCTATGCGGAGAGCATCGTCGAGCGCGTGCGCAACCTGCTGATCTGCGGCGAACGCGGCTATCCGTCGGTCGACGACGTCGCGCGCGAACTGCATGTATCGGTGCGCACGCTCAAGCGCAAGCTCGCCGAATACGGCGCGACCTATTCGGCGCTCCTCGACGAAATCCGGCTGCGCGATGCGCTCCGGTTGCTCGAAGGCACGCGGCTACCGGTCGACGAGATCGCGGCACGCGTCGGCTATACCGACCGTGCCAATTTCACGCGCGCGTTCAAGCGCTGGACGGGCGTTGCACCGAGCGAGCGGCGTTGAACGTCGCACCCGCATCGGGGGGGCGGTTCCCGCGCAGGCGCCGAATCTTTTTCAGACCTTCAGACGATCGCGATCCAGTTCGCGCCGCGTCCGCCCGGCACGCGCGCGTGCAGCGACAGCGTGCCGTCGTCCGGCGCGATCGCATACACCGCGACGTGTTCCGACTGTTCGCCGCAGGCGACGAGCCAGCGTCCCGACGGATCGATCGCGAACCCGCGCGGCTGGGTCTCGGTGGGTGTCGCGTGGGTGGGCTCGAACGTGCCGTCTTCGTTGCGGCGATAGCCGAGCAACCGGCTCGACGTGCGCTCGCTGACGTACGCGAAGCGCTCGTCGGGCGTCAGGTGCAGATCGGCGGCCCACACGGATGGTTCGGCGGGCGCGGGCGGGCGCGCATGGCCTTGCGCGAGTTCGGCGACGGCCGGATGGCGCGCGCTCACGTGCGGGTCGCCGAGCCGGCCGGTGTCGGCGTCGCGCGCGAAGGTCGCGAGCGTTCCCTGGAATTCGCTGACGACGACCAGCGTGCGGCCGTCATCCGCGAACCGCAGGTGACGCGGGCCGAAGCCGGCCGGCACGCGCGTTTCGCCGTGTTCGACCGCGCGCACGCCGGCGGCGTCCTCGACGAGCGCGAAGCCGAACACCCGATCCGAGCCCAGCGAACTGACGTACGCGAAGCGGTTGTCCGGCGATACGATCACCGCATGTGCGTTCGCGATGCCGCCCGCGACTTGCAGCGGCGTGCCGTCGCCGTCGCGCACGCGCGCCGCGTCGTAGAGGCTCAGCGAACTGCCGCCGTACGACGCGCCGAGCAGCCAGCGGCCGCTGCGGTCGAGCGACAGGTACGCATGGCTCGCGTCGATCGCGGTCGTGCCGATGCGCACGAGCGCGCCCGTGGCGGCGACGCGGAACGCGACGATCGTCGGCTGCTCGCCGCGCGTCGCGACGTAGAGCCGCGCGCGGTCGGCCTGCACGGCGATCGGCATCGCGGCGTCGGCGGCCGGATAACGGGCGAGCGGCGCGAGCGTGCCGTCGCCGGCGAGGGAGAACGTGGCGAGGTCGCCGTCGACGGCATTCGAGACGACGACGGTCAGGCGGTCAGTGTTCGGCATGGCGGAGCATCGAAGCGTGCGTGAAGGATTCGTCGGCCGGCCGGCCGCGCGGCGGATCGCTGCGCCGGTGCGTGCGCGCGAACAGCGCGGCGACCGCGGCGACGAGCGAAGCGATCGCGAGCGCATACAGCCCGCCCGTGATCGAACCCGTATGTTGCTTCAAATAGCCGAAGGCCGTCGGCGCGACGAAGCCGCCGAGGTTGCCGACCGAGTTGATCAGCGCGATCACGGCCGCGGCCACGCGCGTGTCGAGATAGCCCTGCGGGATCGGCCAGAACAGCGACGCCGCTGCCTTGAAACCGAGCGCGGCGAAGCAGATCGACGCGAACGACCACACCGGATTCGGCGACGTCGATGCGAACAGTCCGCACGCGGCAAGCACGAGCGCGAACGCGAGCCAGCGCTGCGGATGCTTCCACTTCGACGACAGCACCGCGAAGCCGTACATCGCACCGATCGCGATCATCCACGGAATCGTGTTGTACAGGCCGACCTGGAAATCGGTGAGGCCGCCCATCTTGCGGATGATGGTCGGCAGCCAGAACGTGGCCGCGTAGATCGTCAGCTGGATCGAGAAGTACAGGAGGCAGAACAGCATGATCTGCGGATCGCGCAGCAGCGTGGTCGCGCGCACCGACACGTTCGAGCGGACGTCGCGCGTCGCGCGCTCGTCGTCGAGCGCGTTCTGGAGCGCCGTGCGTTCTTCCGGCGTGAGCCACGTCGCGTCGCGGATATGCGATTTCAGCAGCAGCCAGCTCGCGCCGCACAGCGCAACCGAGAACAGCCCTTCGATCAGGAACATCCACTGCCAGCCTGCGAGGCCGAAGCCGCGGATCGACAGCAGCGCGCCGGTGACGGGCCCGGACAGCACCGACGCGAACGCGGAGCCGCCGAGGAAGATCGCCATCGCCTTGCCGCGTTCCTGCGGCGGCAGCCACTGCGACAGGTACAGCACGACGCCGGGGAAGAAGCCGGCCTCGGCGGCACCGAGCAGGAAGCGCAGCGCGTAAAACGATGTGTCGTTCCACACGAACGCCATCGCGGCCGCGACGATGCCCCACGTCGCCATGATCCGCGCGAGCCAGATGCGCGCGCCGTAGCGCTGCATCAGCAGGTTCGACGGCACTTCGAACAGCGCGTAGCCGACGAAGAACAACCCGGCGCCGAGCCCGTACGCGGCCGCGCCGATGCCGATCGACGCTTCGAGATGGCGATCGACGAAGCCGACGTTCACGCGGTCGATGTAGTTCGCGATGAACATGATCAGCACGAGCGGCAGCACGTGCCACTTCACTTTCGAGACGGCGGACGCGAGCGGGTCGCGGCCGGGCAGGGCGGACGAGGGCGGGTTCAACGGTGTCTCCGGTCGGGCGGCCGCGGACGGGGCGGTAGCCCGCGTCGCGTCTAGTTAGCAGTTTGTGTAGTACGTCGTCGTATGACATGGTACGCCGGTGCATGGGCGATGACGTCGCGGGTTTACCCGAAAATTTTCTGGGTTTTGGAGAAATCAGGCGATGGAAAGCAGAAGTTTTCACATCTGATGACGTATGACATGAAACGACGTTGCGTCGACCGTCAGGTGCGGCGCGGGCCCGCCTCGGCGTGAAAGCTCGGGATCGAGGCGATGCATTCGGGCCCGGTATGTTGAGGGAGCCGGGCGAGAGAACCGACCTCGACGGCGCACTACCCGATATCCGCGTGTTTCGCACGACGGCGCTCAAGCGGGAAGTCGTGCTGCGCAGAAAGCGGCAACAGCGCGCTCGTGGCGAACGACATGCAGCGATCCGCAAGCCGTTTGCAGGGTAGCGCCGCTACGCTGTATCGAAAGCGCGCGCGGTTGCGGCAAAATACCGGGCACGCGCGTTCGGCGTGCACGCCACTCGCGCGAACGGCGAATTTCATGCGTTGACGATGGAGCCACGGATCATGCAGGACAACCAGTACGCGCGGCATGTCTTCGCGTTCAACGGCGACGCGGACGGCCTGTGCGCGCTTCAGCAACTGCGGCTCGCGGAACGCGTGCACGGCACGCTCGTGACCGGCGTGAAGCGCGACATCAGGCTGCTCGAGCGCATCGACGCGGGCGCCGGCGACATCGTCACCGTGCTCGACGTGTCGCACGACCAGAACCGCGACGCGTGCGCGCGGCTGCTGCGCGACGGCGCGACGGTCCGTTACTTCGACCATCACTTTGCCGGCGAGCTGCCCGACCATCCGCGCTTCGACGCGCATATCGACATGGCGGCCGACGTCTGTACGAGCGCGATCGTGAACCGCCATCTCGACGGCCGGTACGCGCGCTGGGCGATCGTCGCGGCGTTCGGCGACGAACTGCCGGCGCTCGGCGAGGCGCTGGCGCGCGAGCATGGCGTCGACGGAGCCGAGTGTGGCGTGCTCGCCGAACTCGGGCGCTATCTGAACTACAACGCCTACGGCGAGTGCGTCGGCGATCTGCACTTCGATCCGGCGGCGCTCGCGGACGCGATGCGGCCATGCGTCGATCCGCTCGATTTCGTGCGCGGGACGGCCGTGTTCGCCGCATTGCGCGACGGCTACCGCGACGACATGGCGCGCGCGTGCGCGCTCGCGCCGTTGCGCGAGGTGCCGGGCGCGACGCTGGTCCGGATGCCCGATCATCCGTGGGCGCGGCGCGCGACCGGCATGCTCGCGAACGAGCGGATGCGCGACGCGCCGCATGCGGCGCTCGCGGTGCTGTCGCCGCGCGCGGGCGGCGGGCTCGTCGTCAGCGTACGCGTGCCCGACGGCCGGCCGATCGGCGCGGACGAGTTCTGCCGCGGCTTCGCGACCGGCGGCGGGCGCAAATGCGCAGGCGGCATCAACCATCTGCCGGAAGCCGAGTTCGATGCGTTTGCGGAGCGTTTCGAGGCCACGTTCCGGCTCGATTGACCCGGCGCATCGTTGACCGGATCAGCCGGTCGCACCGGCGGGCACGGACGACCGTCGGGCAGCCGCATCGTGGCTCGATGCGTTCGGCGTTGCGTCGACCGTGCGCGGTGTGCGGTGTGCCCGAACCGTTCGACATACAACACAGTCAGAGCAACATGCCGTGCGTGCGGCCGTCCGGCAGCGCGACTTCCTTTGAATTGAAGCGGATCGTGCGGTCGCACGCGGTGTCGCCATGGCGTTCTGTACGTGACGACCGGCGTCGACACCGCGTAGCGCAGCCGCGACAATACGCGTCTCTTTTCGCTTTCGTCATCGAGGTGCCTGCCCGTGTCTGCCAAGCCGTCCGTTGCTCCCGCGCTCGTCTGGTTCCGCGACGATCTGCGCGTGACCGATCAGCCCGCGTTGACGCGCGCGGTCGAATCCGGCCGGCCGCTCGTCTGCGTGTTCGTCGACGACACGGGCGCCGGCGCCGGACCCGCGCTCGGCGGCGCGGCGCGCTGGTGGCTGCACGGGTCGCTGGCCGGGCTCGACGCCGCGCTGGCGCGTCACGGCGGGCGCCTGCTGCTGTTGCGCGGCGACGCGCGGCGCGAGATCGAGCGCGTCGTCGGCGACACCGGTGCGGCCGCCGTGTACTGGAACCGCCGCTATGCGCAGCCGCAGCGCGACGCCGACGCGGCGCTGAAGGCATCGCTCAAGGCGCGCGGCGTGACGGTCGAGAGCAGCAACGGCAGCCTGTTGAACGAGCCGTGGGAGGTGCTGACGGGCAGCGGCGGCCCGTACCAGGTCTTCACCGCGTACTGGCGCGCGGCGCGCCGCGATCGCACGGTCGCCGCGCCGTTGCCGGCGCCCGAGCGGATCGCGTTTCATCCATGGCCGCAAGCCGTGCGCGACCGTGCGCTGTCGCTGGACGCACTCGCGTTGCGTCCGCCTGCGCCGGACTGGGCCGGCGGCCTGCGCGACGCGTGGCCGGCGCCCGACGAAGCCGGCGCGCACGCGCAGCTCGACACGTTTGTGACGACCGCGCTCGCCGGCTACGCGGACGCGCGCGACCGTCCCGATCGCCCTGCGACGAGCCGGCTGTCGCCGTTCCTGCGCTTCGGCAACGTGTCGCCGCGACAGGTATGGCATGCGGTGCAGGGCGCAGCGCACGCAGGCGGCGCGGCGTATGCGGCGCACGCCGACAAGTTCCTGAGCGAGCTCGGCTGGCGCGAATTCAGCTACACGCTGCTGTATCACTTCCCGGCGCTCGGGACCGACAACTTCCGCACGCAGTTCGATGCGATGCCGTGGCGCGACGATCCCGCCGCGTTACGTGCGTGGCAGTGCGGGCGGACCGGCTATCCGCTCGTCGACGCGGGCCTGCGCGAGCTGTGGACGACCGGCTGGATGCACAACCGCGTGCGGATGGTCGTCGCGTCGTTCCTGATCAAGCACCTGCTGATCGACTGGCGCGCGGGCGAAGCGTGGTTCCGCGACACGCTGGTCGACGCCGATCCCGCGAACAACGCGGCGAGCTGGCAATGGGTCGCCGGCTGCGGCGCCGACGCCGCGCCGTATTTCCGCATCTTCAATCCGGTCGCGCAGGGGCAGAAGTTCGACCCGGACGGCGCGTACGTGCGGCGCTGGGTCCCCGAGCTTGCGGGCCTCGACGACGCGTCGATCCATGCGCCGTGGGAAGCGTCGCCGCTGGCGCTCGAAGCGGCCGGCGTACGGCTCGGCGTCGACTATCCGGCGCCGCTCGTCGAGCACTCGGCCGCACGCGCCCGTGCGCTCGATGCGCTGGCCACGTTGCCGAAGCGCCGCTGACCGTCCGCTCCGGTTTGCCGCATCAATTGCAGAAGGCGACGTGCTCGAGCAGCGCGTAGGCGACGCCCGCATCGAAGTAGGCCGCGCCGCACCACGCGACGAACGCGAGCGTGCCGGCGGCCAGCGCCGCGCGCATCATGCCCATGCCGCGTTCCCCGATGCCGGGCGCGCGACGCGCGCGTCGTCGATCGGCAGGTGCAGCAGCGCCGCGAGCACGCCGAGCGCGATCGAGCCGATCCACAGCGGCAGGTACGAGTGCGTCGCGTCGTACACGAGCGCGCCGAGCCACACGCCGAAGAAGCTGCCGAGCTGGTGGCCGAAGAATACGAAGCCGAACAGCGTCGCGATGTAGCGCACGCCGAACATCTGCGAGATCACGCCATTCGTCAGCGGGACCGTGCCGAGCCACGTGGAGCCCATCACGGCCGCGAACACGTAGACGCTCGTGGGCGACAGCGGCGCGGCGACGAACGCGGCCATCGCGAGCGCACGCACGAGATACAGCACCGACAGCACGTACTTGCGCCGCAGCAGCCCGCCGAGATGGCCGCACGCATAGGTGCCGGCCACGTTGGTCAGCGCGATCAGCGCGAGCGCGACGCTCGCATGGCGCGCCGGCAGCCCGTGGTCGAGCAGGTACGCGGGCAGGTGCGTCGCGATGAACGCGAGCTGGAAGCCGCACGCGAAGAAGCCCGCGTTCAGCAGCCAGAAGCCGCGATGCGCGAACGCCTCGCGCACGGCTTCGCCGATCGACTGTTCAGGGCCGGCGGCGCCAGCCGCTTGCGCGGGCCGGTCGCGCAGCACAACGGCGAGCGGCGCGAGCAGCGCGGCGACGAGCGCCAGCGCGATGAACGCGTGCCGCCAGCCGATGCCGCCGATCAGTTCCTGTGCGACGGGCACCATGCAGAACTGGCCGAGCCCGCCGATCGCGCCGGCGACCCCGAGCGCCCAGCCGCGCCGATCGGGCGGGAACAGGCGGCTCAGCGCACCGTAGATCGACGCGAACGCCGAGCCCGACAGCGCGATGCCGATCACGAGCCCGGCGCCGACCGTGAACAGGCCGGTCGTGGCCGCCTGCGCCATCGTGACGAGCCCGGCCGCGTACAGCAGCATGCCGGCGACGATCACGCGCACCGAGCCGAAGCGGTCGGCGATCATCCCGGTGAACGGTTGCGCGACGCCCCAGATCAGGTTCTGCAACGCCAGCGCGAGCCCGAACGCCTCCCGCGACCAGCCGTGGTCGAGCGACACGGGCGCGAGGAACAGGCCCTGCACGTGGCGGATGCCGAGTGCGGCGCCCATGATCAGGCCGCCTGCCAGCACGGGCAGCCAGCGGCGCCGGACTTCCTGCTCGATCGGGGTCATGCGTGTCTCCGGATGAAGGCGCGCGGCGAAACGGTCGCGCTCGATCCGATTAGACGAGCGGGGCGGTCGTCGCTCAAGCGATCATTCGGTCAGGTTGGCATGCGTGACGGGAATGCGAAGGGGCGACGTCGGCTGCCCGCGGTCACGCGTATCCGCACCGCCGGCTCAGGCCGACGTCATGTCGTGCGCGTGCATCGACGCATCGCATTCGGCCGCTTCGGCGAGCATCCAGTCGCGCACGTCGGCGACTTCGCGGCGCGGGGCCGGATCGTGCTGGAACAGCCAGTAGCCGTACGTTTCCGACAGCGTCTGCGTGTGCGGCCCGAGCACCGCGAGCCGGCCGTCGGCGAGCATCGGCGCGACGAGCGCGAGCCGGCCGAGCGCGATGCCCTGGCCGGCGATCGCGGCCTGGATCACCTGGTCGTACTGGTTGAAGCGCAGCACGCCTTTCGGGCGCGCGTCGCCGAGCCCGGCCGCGTGCAGGTGCGCGTGCCACTGCAACTGCGGTTGCGGCGGCCCGTCGAATTCGAGCAGCACGTGATCGGCGATCGCGGCCGCGCTCGTGACCGGCCGCGCGGCGAGCGCGGGATGCGCGACCGGCACGACGATCTCGTCGAACAGGCGCAGCGCGCCGGCCGGCGCGCGCTCGCGCGGGCAGTAGCGGATGCCGAGGTCGATGCCCTCCGCGCGCAAATCGAGTACCTTGTCGTTCGCGGCGACGCGCAGGTCGATTTCGGGCAGCCGCGCCTGCAGCCGGCCGAGCCGCGGCAGCAGCCACAGCGCGGTCACGCCGATGCTGGCGGTGATCGTCACGGGCTGGCGCTCGCGCGCGGCGGCGAGCGACGCGATGGTGTCCTGCAGGCCGTGCAGCGCCGCATCGGCGACGCGGAACAGTCGTTCCCCTTCCGGCGTGAATGAAATCTTCCGGTAGCCGCGCTGCAGCAACGTCACGCCGAGATGCGCTTCGAGCGCATGGACCTGGCGGCTGACCGCCGACTGCGTGACGCACAGATCCTGCGCGGCGAGCGTGATGCTCATGCGGCGGCCGACGGCGACGAAACCGCGGACGAGATCGAGCGACGGGAGGCGGACGAGTGGCGTTGACATGCGCGTGACTCATGCGAACGGAGCAGCAAGATTGGTTGAGAACGCGGCACGCGTCAAGTTCAATGGAGGCGGGTTGGTTGCGGAGGAGGGAGGCTGAGTAAGTGCTGAAGCGCCAACCCGGACCGATCGCGAAGCATGAGACCCCAGTAAGCGCTAAAGCGCTAACTGGGGTCGACCGCGATGCATGGGGGCCGAGTAAGCGCTAAAGCGCTAACTGAGGTCGACAGCTATGCATGGGGTCCGAGTAAGCGCTAAAGCGCTAACTCGGACCGACAGGAGACACGATGACGATTTCGAACGAGGAAAGCCGGGCGGCGCAGGGCAGTCGCGCGGCGGGCGCGTTGCCGCCGGAACCCGTGACGCTGCGCGCGGCCGACGGCTACGTATTGCGCGGCCATGTCTGGCGCCATCGCGGCGGCGGCGCCGTGCGGCCCGTGACGGTCGTCAATTGCGCGACGTCGGTGCGCTGCGACTACTACTTTCGTTTCGCCGCCTGGCTGTTCGCGCAAGGGCGCGACGTGCTCGTCTACGACTATCGCGGTATCGGCGGATCGCGTCCGGCGCAGCTCGCGAAGCTGCGCGCGAACTGGCTCGACTGGGGGCGGCTCGATTGTGAAGCCGCGCTGCACTATGCGCGCGACGCGTTTCCGGGCCAGCCGCTCGATGTGGTTGCGCACAGCATCGGCGGCTGCGTGCTCGGCCTCGCGGCATCGAACGTGCACGTGCGGCATGCGGTGACCGTCGGCGCGCAGTACGCGTATTGGCGCGACTATTTGCCCGCTGAGCGGCGCCGCATGTGGTGGAAGTGGCATGTCGCGATGCCCGCGCTCGCCGCCGTGTTCGGCTACGTGCCCGCGAAGCGGCTCGGCTGGATGGAGGACACGCCGCGCGGTATCGCGCTGTCGTGGGCGCGTTCGCGGCCGCGTTTCGAGGACGGCTACGTCGGCAGCGTGCTCGACGACGGCGCGGCGAGCCGTGCCGCGTTGCCGGCGCGCTTCGCGGGGCTGTCGGCGCCGATGCTCGCGGTCGGCATCGACGACGACGCGTTCGGCACGGTCGCCGCGATCGAGCGGCTGGTCGGCTACTACACGGGCAGCAACGTCACGCATCTGCGGATCGCGCCGGCCGACATCGGCGTCGACGCGATCGGTCATTTCGCGTTTTTCCACAGCCGCTTCACCGACACGCTGTGGCCGGTCGCGTTGTACTGGCTGCAACACGGCGTGCTGCCGGCCGATGCACCGGGCGTCGTGCACGCGCTGCACCCGGCGTCGCGCGGACGAGTGACGGGGAGCGGCGTGCCGGGCAGGGCGGCGAGCGGGTGACCCAGCGTATGCGACCGCGACGCGCAGCCTCGTTCGCGTCGCGCGCCCGCTGCAGCAGCCGGCCGGACGCCGCCGCGATCGATTAACATCGGACGTTTCGCTCCCACGCACAGACTGCCGCGCGCCGATGTCCATTCCGTCCGATTCCGCTTCTCCCGTTGAAACGCCCCGCGCATGGCGCATGCACGCACTCGACGTGCCGCCCGCCGCCGCGCGCGCCGGCGTGCGGATCGCGCGCATCGATTTCGACTGGCGCGTACCGCTCGCGTCGCCCGCGTATGCGGCGCTGAGCGACGACGAGCGCGCCCGCGCCGCGCGCTTCCTGCGGCACGAGGATGCGGTGCGCAGCGCCGCGACGCGCGCCGCGCTGCGCGACGTGCTCGGCGCGGCGCTCGGCATCGCGCCGCGTGCGGTCGAGATCGTCGTCGACGCAGCGGGGCGGCCGTCACTGGACCCTGCGCATCGTGCGTCGCTCGACTTCAACGTGTCGCATGCGGGCGCTCATGCGCTGCTCGCATGGGTGCTGGCCGGTCGCGTCGGCGTCGATATCGAGGGCTGCAACCGCGCGACGGACTGGCGCGCGCTGACGCGCGAAGTGTGCGCACCCGCCGAGATTGCGTATCTCGACGGCCTGCCGCCCGGCGCGCGCGAGGGTGAATTCATGCGGGTGTGGTCCGCGAAGGAGGCGCTGCTCAAGGCGCTCGGCACCGGCATCGTCGGCGGGCTGCGCGCGTTCGCGGTCGTGCCGCCGCGCGACCCGGCGACACCCGCGACGACGATCGTCGAGCCGGGCGCGCCTGCCGCCGGCGTCGCGGCGTTCGACGCGGCCTGGCTCGACGCGGCGCCCGGCTACGCGGCGTGCGTCGCGTGGACGCGCGCGTAGGCCGAGCGCGACGCGGCGCTTACTCGAGCGGCGCGTCGTTCGGCGCCGCGTAGCGCGCCTTGATCACGTCGCTCATCGGGAAGTCGAACGACAGCCCCTTCGGCGGCACCGGCTTCATGAACCATTTGTCGTACAGCGCGTTGATCTCGCCGCTTTTCATCAGCTGCACGAGCACGCCGTCGACGAGCGCCTTGAACTGCGGATCGTCCTTGCGCAGCATGAACCCGTAGGCTTCCGACGATTGCGGCGTGCCGACGAGCTGCCAGTCGGCCGGCTTCGCGGCGAGCTGGCGCACGCCCGCGAGCAGCACGTCGTCCATCATGTACGCGGCCGCGCGGCCCGATTCGAGCGTGAGACGTCCTTCGCCATAGTCCTTCGCGCTGATGATCTGCATGCCCATCTTCTTTTCCTCGTTCATCTTGCGCAGCAGGCGCTCGGACGTCGTGCCCTGGTTCGTCACGACTGTCTTGCCGGCGAGATCGGGGAAGTCGCGGATGCCCGAGCCCGTGCGCGTGAGCAGGCGCGTCGTCGCGACGAAGAAGGTGGTCGAGAACGCGACCTGCGCATGGCGCGCGGCGAGATTGGTCGTCACGCCGCATTCGAGATCGACGGTGCCGTTCTGCACGAGCGGAATGCGGTTCTGCGACGTGACCGGAATGAAGCGCACCTGCAGGTCGGGCTTGCCGGTGCGCGCCTTCACCGCGGCGATCACGCGGTCGCACAGGTCCTGCGAGAAGCCGATGACCTTGCCGCTCGCATCGACATAGGAGAACGGCACCGACGTTTCGCGATGGCCGATCGAAATCAGGTTGGACTGCCGGATCTTCTCGAGCGTGCCGGACAGCGGCTCGGCGGCGATGGACGCGCCGCACGCGAGCACGCACGCGACGACGAGCAAGGGGCGGCCGAGGCGGGCGGCGAATCGTGACGGGAAGGGCATGACGGTCTCCGTAGCGAATGGTGATCCACATGTTGCCAAAGACAAAATAAAAGCAACATATGTTAAATCGCGACCCCGATCGGCCGAGCCGGCGGGGCGTGGCGGACATCAGGGAAACTCCCGAGCCGGAATTATGAAAAACGGGTTGTCTAGACAAGTTCCGATGGCTACACTTCAATCCATTCCGAACTTGTCTAGACAGGATTGCTCACATGATTACGTTGACCCCCGGCCATCTGACCCTCCCGCAACTGCGCCGGATCGCACGCGAATCCGTGCAACTGAAGCTCGACCCGGCCAGCTTCGCGAAGATCGACGCGGGCGCGAAGGCCGTCGCCGACATCGCCGCGAAGGGCGAGCCGGCCTACGGCATCAACACGGGTTTCGGCCGTCTGGCGAGCACCCACATCCCGCACGACCAGCTCGAACTGCTGCAGAAGAACCTGGTGCTGTCGCACGCGGTCGGCGTGGGCGAGCCGATGGCGCGCTCGTCGGTGCGTCTCTTGATGGCGCTGAAGCTGTCGAGCCTCGGCCGCGGCCACTCGGGCATCCGTCGCGAAGTGATGGACGCGCTGATCACGCTGTTCAACGCGGACGTGCTGCCGCTGATCCCGGTGAAGGGTTCGGTCGGCGCCTCGGGCGACCTCGCGCCGCTCGCGCACATGTCGGCCGTGCTGCTCGGCGTCGGCGAAGTGTTCATCCGCGGCGAACGCGCGAGCGCGCTCGACGGTCTGCGTGTCGCCGGCCTCGCGCCGCTGACGCTGCAGGCGAAGGAAGGCCTGGCGCTCCTGAATGGCACGCAGGCATCGACCGCACTCGCGCTCGACAACATGTTCGCGATCGAAGACCTGTACCGCACCGCGCTCGTCGCCGGCGCGCTGTCGGTCGACGCGGCAGCCGGCTCGGTGAAGCCGTTCGACGCGCGCATCCACGAACTGCGCGGCCACCAAGGCCAGATCGACGCGGCCGCGTCGTACCGCGAACTGCTCGAAGGCTCGCCGATCAACCAGTCGCACCGCGACTGCGACAAGGTGCAGGACCCGTACAGCCTGCGCTGCCAGCCGCAGGTGATGGGCGCGTGCCTCGACCAGATGCGTCATGCGGCCAACGTGCTGCTGGTCGAAGCGAACGCCGTGTCGGACAACCCGCTGATCTTCCCGGATACCGGCGAAGTGCTGTCGGGCGGCAACTTCCATGCCGAGCCCGTCGCGTTCGCGGCCGACAACCTCGCGCTCGCCGCGGCGGAAATCGGCGCGCTGGCCGAGCGCCGCATCGCGCTGCTGATCGACGCGACGCTGTCGGGCCTGCCTCCGTTCCTCGTGAAGGACGGCGGCGTGAACTCCGGCTTCATGATCGCGCACGTGACGGCGGCCGCTCTCGCATCGGAGAACAAGACGCTCGCGCACCCGGCGTCGGTCGACTCGCTGCCGACTTCCGCGAACCAGGAAGACCACGTGTCGATGGCGACGTTCGCCGCGCGCAAGCTCGCCGACATCGCGGACAACACGAAGCACATCCTCGCGATCGAACTGCTGGCCGCCGCCCAGGGCGTCGACCTGCGTGCGCCGTACCACACGAGCCCGAAGCTCGCGCCGGTGATGGAGACCATCCGCGGCAAGGTTGCGCACTACGAGCTCGATCACTACTTCGCACCGGACATCGCGGTGATCGCGAAGCTGGTCGGCGAGCGCGCGTTCGCGAAGGTCGCGCCGTTCTCGTTCGCATCGGAACAGTAAGCCGATGAGTGCGCCGGTCTACCAGGAGATCAAGGATTTCATCCTGGGCCGCATTCACGCCGGCGAGTGGGCGGAGGGCGATCAGGTGCCGTCCGAGAACGAACTGGCACGCGAGTTCAAGGTCGCGCGCATGACCGTCAACCGCGCGGTGCGCGAGTTGACGGCCGAGCAGGTGCTCACGCGCATGAAGGGTGCGGGCACCTACGTCGCGCGGCCGAAGTACGAGTCGACGCTGGTCGCGATCCGCAGCATCTCCGAGGAAGTCGGCGCACGCGGGCATGCGTACCGCGCGAGCGTGCTCGGGCTCGACACGATCCGCGCCGACGACGCGCTCGCCGACGAGATGCAGGTGGCCGTGCGCACGAAGCTGTTTCATTCGCAGGTGCTGCACTTCGAGAACGACGAGCCGGTGCAGCTCGAAGAACGATGGGTGAATCCGGCGGTCGCGCCGGATTACGCCGAGCAGGATTTCACGAACACGACGCCGAACCTGTACCTGATGCGCGCGGCGCCGTTGCAGCGCGTCGAGTACCGGATCGAAGCGGCGGCCCCGGCGCCGGAGCGGCGCGAGCAGCTGCGGATGGACGACGTCGAACCGTGTCTGGTTTTACATCGGCGCACCTGGTCGCAGGGCGTCGTCGCCTCGGTGGCGAATTTGTGGCATCCCGGCAGCCGTTATCGCTTCACCGGGCATTTCTGATTCCTTATTGATCTTCCATTTCCTTCGGGAGTAGTCGTCATGAACCATCCGAAACACATCGATCCCCGTCTCGATCCGACGCGCACGATCCGCGCGCCGCGCGGCAGCGAAAAGACCTGCAAGACCTGGCTGGCCGAAGCGGCCTACCGGATGATCCAGAACAACCTCGACCCGGAAGTCGCCGAGCATCCGCATGCGCTCGTCGTGTACGGCGGCATCGGCCGTGCGGCGCGCAACTGGGAATGCTACGACCAGATCCTCGCGTCGCTGAAGGATCTCGAGGAAAACGAAACGCTGCTGATTCAATCGGGCAAGCCGGTCGGCGTGTTCCGCACGCACAAGGATGCGCCGCGCGTGCTGCTCGCGAACTCGAACCTGGTGCCGCACTGGGCGAACTGGGATCACTTCCACGAGCTCGACCGCAAGGGCCTGATGATGTACGGCCAGATGACGGCCGGCAGCTGGATCTACATCGGCAGCCAGGGCATCGTGCAGGGCACCTATGAAACGTTCTTCTCGGTCGCGAACCAGCACTTCAACGGCGATCCGTCGGGCCGCTGGATCCTGACGGGCGGCCTGGGCGGGATGGGCGGCGCGCAGCCGCTCGCCGCGACGATGGCCGGCTTCTCGATGATCGCGGTCGAATGCGACGAGACGCGCATCGACTTCCGCCTGAAGACGCGCTACGTCGACAAGAAGGCGACGACGCTCGACGAAGCGCTCGGCATGATCGACGAAGCGAAGCGTACCGGCAAGCCGGTGTCGATCGGCCTGCTCGGCAACGCGGCCGACGTGTTCGCGGAACTCGTCAAGCGCGGCATCACGCCGGACTGCGTGACCGACCAGACGAGCGCGCACGACCCGATCAACGGCTACCTGCCGCAAGGCTGGACCGTCGCGCAATGGCGCGAGGCGCAGAAGGTCGATCCGCAAAGCATCGTGAAGGTCGCGAAGCAGTCGATGGCCGTCCAGGTGCGCGCGATGCTCGCGTTGCAGGAACGCGGCGCGGCGACGCTCGACTACGGCAACAACATCCGCCAGATGGCGCTGGAAATGGGCGTCGAGAACGCGTTCGACTTCCCGGGCTTCGTGCCGGCCTACATCCGTCCGCTGTTCTGCGAAGGCAAGGGGCCGTTCCGCTGGGTCGCGCTGTCGGGCGATCCGGAAGACATCTACAAGACCGACCAGAAGGTGAAGGAGCTGATCCCCGACGATCCGCACCTGCACAACTGGCTCGACATGGCGCGTGAGCGCATCGCGTTCCAGGGCCTGCCGGCGCGGATCTGCTGGGTCGGCGTGAAGGATCGCTATCGCCTCGGCCAGGCGTTCAACGAGATGGTGAAGAACGGCGAACTGAAGGCGCCGATCGTGATCGGCCGCGACCACCTCGACACGGGTTCGGTCGCGAGCCCGAACCGCGAGACGGAATCGATGAAGGACGGTTCGGACGCGGTCAGCGACTGGCCGCTGCTGAACGCGCTGCTGAACACCGCGGGCGGCGCATCGTGGGTGTCGCTGCACCATGGCGGCGGCGTCGGCATGGGCTTCTCGCAGCACTCGGGCGTCGTGATCGTCGCCGACGGGACGGCCGATGCGCACGAGCGTCTCGGTCGCGTGCTGCTGAACGATCCGGCCACAGGCGTGATGCGCCATGCGGATGCAGGCTACGAACTCGCGCAGCAGACGGCCCGCGAAGCCGGCCTGAAGCTGCCGATGCTCGGCCGCTGAGCATGACGGCGCTCGACCAGGCGCCGGTGAACGCGACGCTGATCCGCGCGGCGGATCTCGTTGCGTCGCCGTGGAAGAACGGCGGCGGCGTGACGCGCGAGATCGGCGCGTTTCCGCCCGGCGCGGCACTCGATGCATTCGCGTGGCGCGTGAGCGTCGCGGACGTCGGCACGGCCGGGCCGTTCTCGCGTTTCGACGGCGTCGACCGCACGCTGGTGCTGCTGTCCGGCGCGGGCATGACGCTCGCCGAAGCGGGCGGCACGCGGCACGTGCTCGACGCACCGCTGGCCCGTGCGGATTTCGCGGGCGAGACGGCGATCGACGCGACGCTGCACGACGGCGCGACGCGCGACTTCAACCTGATGACGCGCCGTTCGGCCGCGCGCGGGTCGGTCGACGTATGGCCCGAGGGCACGCACCGCATCGAGCGCGCCGATACCGTGCTGCTGTTTTGCGCGACCGGCGCGGTCGGTGTCGAGATCGACGGCGCGCACTACGCGCTGCAGGAAATGGACACGCTGCGGCTCGACGGGCCGCGGCGTGCGTTTGACGTCGTCGTGAGCGGAAGCGGCGCGCTGCTTGCCGTATCGCTCGCCGTCGGCGAACGAGACTGAACGCATGAAACCGACTGTCTGGCATCACCTGAGGCTGTGTCCGCACGGCCATCCCGACGAGACGATCGACGACGCGGCGATCGCCGTCGACGAAACCGGCACGATCGCGTGGCTCGGCGCGTTGTCCGCGCTGCCGCACGGTTATGCGCACTGGCGGCGCGAGGACCTGCACGGCGCGTGGGTGACGCCGGGCCTCGTCGACTGCCATACGCACCTCGTGTACGGCGGCACGCGCGCCGACGAATTCGCGCAGCGCCTCGCGGGCGTCAGCTACGAGGAAATCGCGCGGCAGGGCGGCGGGATCGTGTCGACGGTGCGCGCGACGCGCGCGGCCGACGAGACGGCGCTGTTCGTGCAGGCCGCCGCGCGCCTGCAGCCGCTGCTCGCCGAAGGCGTGACCGCGATCGAGATCAAGTCGGGCTACGGGCTCGACCTCGCGAGCGAGCGCAAGATGCTGCGCGTCGCGCGCCAGCTCGGCGAACGCTTCCCGGTCAGCGTCTATACGACCTTCCTCGGCGCGCATGCGTTGCCGCCGGAATACGCGGGCCGCGCGGACGACTACATCGACGAAGTGTGCGACCGGATGCTGCCGACGCTGGCCGACGAAGGGCTCGTCGACGCGGTCGACGTGTTCTGCGAACGCATCGGCTTTTCGCTCGCGCAGACAGAGCGCGTGTTCGAAGCGGCGACGCGCCGCGGGCTGCCGGTGAAGCTGCATGCGGAGCAACTGTCGAATGCGGGCGGCACGGCGCTTGCCGCGCGTTACCGCGCGCTGTCCGCCGACCACCTCGAATTTCTCGACGAAGCCGGCATCGAGGCGATGAAGGCGGCCGGCACGGTCGCCGTGCTGCTGCCCGGCGCGTACTACTTCATCCGCGAAACGCAACTGCCGCCGATCGAGCTGCTGCGCAAGCACGGCGTGCCGATCGCGCTCGCGACCGATCACAACCCGGGCACGTCGCCGCTCGAATCGCTGCTGCTGACGCTGAACATGGGCTGCACGCTGTTCCGCATGACGGTGCCCGAGGTGCTGCAGGGCGTCACCCGCCATGCGGCCGCGGCGCTCGGCCGCGCGGATCGCCACGGCGCGCTCGAGGTCGGTCGCCAGGCCGACTTCGCCGCATGGTCGGTCGGTTCGCTGGCCGAGCTGGCGTACTGGATCGGCCGGCCGCTGTGCGAGCAGGTCGTACGCAGCGGCACGACCGTGTTTCGCAGGATGAACGGATAGTTTTGGCGACGGATCGGGCTCGGTACGTGACGTACCGGATCCGGCCGATGCTTTGCAGGGGACCGGACCCGGCGCGCAACGGCGCATTCCGGTCGATCGCCGCGAGGCCGGCGCCGGTGCGACGCGCTCGCGCCTGCCGGCCGCGGCACCGGGCCGGACGAGATGCTCAAGCGCTCGATCCGGTCGATGAGGACACGCAATGACCGACACCCTGTTGTTCGCGGACCATGCCTACCTGCCCGATGGCTGGCGCCGCAACGTGCTGCTGCGCTGGGACGCGGCCGGCACGCTGATCGACGTGACGCCCGACACCGACGCACCGGCAGGCGTCGCGCGCGCGGCCGGGCCGGTGCTGCCCGGCATGCCGAACCTGCATTCGCACGCGTTCCAGCGCGCGATGGCGGGGCTCACCGAATACCGCGCGAATCCCGCCGACAGTTTCTGGAGCTGGCGCGACCTGATGTACCGCTTCGCGCTGAAGATCACGCCCGACGCGCTCGCGGCGATTGCACGCTGGCTATACGTCGAGATGCTCAAGTGCGGCTACACGTCGGTGTGCGAATTCCACTATGTGCATCACGCGCAGGACGGCTCGCGCTATCCGCGGATCGCGGAGCTCGGCACGCGCGTGGTCGATGCCGCGCGCGCGGCCGGCATCGGCATCACGATGCTGCCCGTGTCGTACCAGTTCGCCGGCTTCGGCAACAAGCCGCCGCGCGACGACCAGCGCCGCTTCATCAACACGCCCGACGGCGTGCTCGAACTGCTCGACGCGATGCGTCGCGCGGCGCCCGAGCATGGCGGGCTGCGCTACGGCGTCGCGCCGCATTCGCTGCGCGCGGTGTCCGAGAGCGGGCTGCGTGTGCTGCTCGACGGGCTGCCCGGCGATGCGCCGGTGCATATCCACATCGCCGAGCAGACGGCCGAAGTCGACGACTGCGTGCGCGCGTACGGCGCACGCCCCGTCCAATGGCTGCTCGACCGTTTCGACGTCGACGCGCGCTGGTGCCTCGTGCACGCGACGCACGTCGATGCGGCCGAGACGGCGGCGCTCGCGAAGCGTCGCGCGGTCGCCGGGCTGTGCCTGACGACCGAAGCGAACCTCGGCGACGGCGTGTTTCCGGCCGTCGACTATCTCGCGCAGGGCGGCGTGATCGGCGTCGGCTCGGACAGCCACGCGTCGGTCGAGTGGCGCTCGGAGCTGCGCCTGCTCGAATACGGGCAGCGGCTCGTGCACCGCGCACGCAACGTGCTGGCGAGCGAGTCGCAGGCGCACGTCGCCGATCGCCTGTTCGATGCGTCGCTCGCGGGCGGGGCGCAGGCAAGCGGGCGACGCATCGGTGCGCTGCGCGCGGGCTGTCGCGCCGACTGGCTCGTGCTCGATCCCGATCATCCGGCGATCGCCGAACACGACAGCACGGCATGGCTGTCGGGCATCGTGTTCGCCGAACATGGCGAGACGCCGGTGCTCGACGTCTACACGGGCGGCGAGCGCGTCGTGAGCGGCCGCCGCCATCGCGACGAAGCCGCCGCGTATGCCGACTATCGCGCCGCGCTGGCGCAACTGCTGCGTTGAACGCGCGGCAACCGGCGCATGCCGCATGCGTGCGCCGGCCGACTCTTACGGTGAGGCGACATGACTGAACAACCGGCTGTATTCACGCTGAAGCAGGGCACGCTGCCGCTGCTGATCTCGATTCCGCATGCAGGCACGCACATCCCCGACGACATCGCCGCGACGATGACGCCCGACGCGCGCTTCGTCGACGATTGCGACTGGCATCTGGAGCGGCTGTACGGCTTCGCGGCCGATCTCGGCGCATCGATCCTCGTGCCGTCGCATGCGCGTTACGTCGTCGACCTGAACCGTCCGCCCGACAACGAGAACCTGTATCCGGGGCAGGACACGACGGGGCTCGTGCCGGTCGATACGTTCGACAAGGCGCCGCTGTATCCGGCCAACGCGCTGCCCGGCAACGACGAGATCATGCGTCGCCGCGACCGTTACTGGGTGCCGTATCACGACGCGCTGCAACGCGAGATCGTGCGCCTGAAGGGCGAACACGGCCGCGTGCTCGTGTGGGAAGCGCATTCGATCCGCTCGCACGTGCCGCGTTTCTTCGACGGCCGCCTGCCGGACTTCAACTTCGGCACGTCGAGCGGCGCGAGTGCGGCGCCCGGGCTCGCGGAGGCGCTCGCCGCGCGCGTGCTCGCGCATGGCGGCTACACGGCCGTCGCGAACGGTCGCTTCAAGGGCGGCTACATCACGCGTCACTATGGCGTGCCCGAGACCGGCGTCGAGGCCGTGCAGCTCGAGCTGTCGCAGATCACCTACATGGAGGAGAAGCGTCCGTACGCATACGACGAAGCGCGTGCAGCGCGGATCGTGCCGCTGCTGCAGACGCTCGTCGAAACGGCGCTCGCACATCGCTGAGCACGGGCCGCATGCATGCGGCAGCGCGGCGGGGCAGTGCGTCTCGCCCCGTCGGCACGGAGCAGGCAAGCCGATGCAACGCACAAAACGGCATCGATCCGCGCGATCGATGCCGTTTTTTTTGTCTGACCGATGGCGTCATCGGCACCTGAAAATTTGACGCAATTTTTAAGTGATATAAGCTGAATGTCAGGAAGTCGTCACGCGCGTACCGGCGGCGGGGCCATCGACGATGGCCGGACTGCGCCGGCATCCGCTGCGAGACATCTTGCTGACGTGTCGCCACGCGGCATAGCGACACGTGTCCTGCCTCCATCAGTCAGTCGAGTACGATCGTGAAAGCCGCCAGCCCTTCGATACGCCGGACGCGAAGTCCGTCGGCGGGCGCGCCGCCTCAGGCCGGGCCGAACCGGCATGCTGGTCGCGGCACGCGCGCCACCCCGTTACGCGAGCCTCGCTTCTTCGCCATTTCCCATCGCGGCCCGCGCCGCTTCAATCTCGCGACCGCGCACCTGTCCAGCGCGGTGCAGTGCGACGGCAGCGCATCGTTGTTGCCCTAGCGTCCGTTTCCGTTTTCGCTTCCGTTCCGGGACGCATCGCCCGTTGTCGCAGCATCCGTGCGGCAGGCGCGCGCTTGCGCCTGCGCCGCGCGATCGCACGCGCGTGCGGCGTACCCGTGAACCTGGATCGTTGCGCGCGCAAGCGTGTCGCGCGCCCTTACCGGAGAGACGTCGATGCGTGAACGCCCGATCGTAGCCGTCACCGCCGACCGCATCCTGCGCGGCGCCCATCCGAACCACACGGCGGGCGAGAAGTACCTCGCCGCCATCGTCGACGGCGCCGGCGCGCTCGCGTTCGTCTTGCCCGCGCTCGGCGCGCGGCAGCCGGCCGACGCGATCGTCGCGGCAATCGACGGGTTGCTGCTGACCGGCAGCTATTCGAACGTCGAACCGCATCATTACGGCGGCGCCGCGAGCGTGCCCGACACGCTGCACGATCCGGCGCGCGATGCGACCGCGTTGCCGCTGATCCGCGCGGCAATCGACGCGGGCGTGCCCGTGCTGGCGATCTGCCGCGGCATGCAGGAGCTGAACGTCGCGTACGGCGGCACGCTGCATCAGCGGCTGCATGCGACGACCGGCTTCGGCGACCATCGCGAACGGCCGGACGATCCGCTCGAACGGCAGTACGGTCCCGCGCACGTCGTGCAGCTCGCACCGGGCGGCCTGCTGCAGCGGATCGCGCGCGGCGCGCACGAGGCGACGGTCAATTCGCTGCACGACCAGGGCCTCGCGCGCCTGGGCGCGGGGCTCGTCGTCGAAGCGAGCGCGCCCGACGGGCTGGTCGAAGCCGTCAGCGTACGCGGCGCGCGTGCGTTCGCGCTGGGCGTGCAGTGGCATCCCGAATGGCGCTACGCGGAGCAGCCGCTGTCGCGCGACATCTTCGCGGCATTCGGCGCGGCATGCCGCGCGCGGATGTCGCATCGCCTTCATGCGGCCGGCGGCGCGACGCCGTCGCCGCCCGCATCCGATATCGACATCGACTAACGAGGCCGATCATGCAACCCGAACTGAGCGAATTCCTGCGACAGCACCGCATCACCGAAGTCGAGGCGATCATTCCCGACATGGCCGGCATCGCGCGCGGCAAGATCATTCCGCGCAACAAGTTCGAATCCGGCGAATCGATGCGCCTGCCGCAGGCCGTGATGGTGCAGACCGTCACCGGCGACTATCCGGAAGACGGCACGCTGACCGGCGTGACCGATCCCGACATGGTGTGCGTGCCCGATCCGTCGACGATCTGCCTGATTCCGTGGGCGGTCGATCCGACCGCGCAGGTGATCCACGACTGCGTGCACTTCGACGGCTCGCCGGTCGAAATCTCGCCGCGCTACGTGCTGCGCCACGTGCTCGACCTGTACGAGGCGAAGGGCTGGAAGCCGGTCGTCGCGCCGGAACTCGAGTTCTATCTGGTCGACATGAACGCCGATCCCGACCTGCCGCTGCGGCCGCCCGTCGGCCGTACGGGGCGGGCGGAAACGGGTCGCCAGTCGTATTCGATCGAGGCCGTCAACGAGTTCGATCCGCTGTTCGAGGACATCTACGAGTACTGCGAAATGCAGGGCCTCGATATCGAGACGCTGATCCATGAAGTCGGCGCCGCGCAGATGGAGATCAACTTCATGCACGGCGACGCGCTATCGCTGGCCGACCAGGTGTTCCTGTTCAAGCGCACGGTGCGCGAGGCCGCCTTGCGTCACAACATGTATGCGACGTTCATGGCCAAGCCGATGGAAAACGAGCCGGGGTCCGCGATGCACATTCATCAGAGCCTCGCGGACATACGCACCGGGCGTAACCTGTTCGCCGACGAAAACGGCGCCGTGTCGCCGCTGTTCCACAGCTATCTGGCCGGGCTGCAGAAGTACACGCCGGCGCTGATGCCGATCTTCGCGCCGTACATCAACTCGTATCGCCGCCTGTCGCGCTTCATGGCCGCGCCGATCAACGTGCAATGGGGCTACGACAACCGTACGGTGGGCTTTCGCATCCCGCAGTCGAGCCCAGTCGCGCGTCGCATCGAGAATCGGATTCCGGGCGTCGACTGCAACCCGTACCTCGCGTTCGCGGCGACGCTCGCGGCCGGCTATCTCGGCATGACGCAACAGCTCGCGCCGACCGAGCCGATCGCATCGGACGGCTACGACCTGCCGTACCAGCTGCCGCGCAACCTCGAGGAAGGCATCTCGCTGATGGCCGCGTGCGAGCCGCTCGCCGGCATCCTCGGCGACAAGTTCGTGAAGGCCTACCTGGCATTGAAGGAAACCGAATACGAAGCGTTCTTCCGCGTGATCAGCTCGTGGGAACGCAGGCATTTGCTGCTGCACGTGTAAGCGTGCGGCGCTGTTTGACGGAGAAAACATGACCGATCGAAACGACGCTTTTCCGCAGTACTCGACTGCCGATTTTCGCACGCTCGACGCCGCGCATCACATTCACCCGTTCTCCGACATGGGCGCGCTCAATCGCGCCGGCAGCCGCGTGATCGTGAAGGCCGACGGCGTCTACCTGTGGGACTCGGACGGCAACAAGGTGATCGACGGGATGGCCGGGCTGTGGTGCGTGAACGTCGGCTACGGCCGCAAGGAACTCGCCGACGCCGCGTATCGCCAGATCCAGGAACTGCCGTTCTACAACACGTTCTTCAAGACGACGCACCCGCCGGTGATCGAACTGTCGGCGATGCTCGCGGAAGTGACGCCCGCCGGCTTCAACCACTTCTTCTATTGCAACAGCGGCTCGGAAGGCAACGACACCGTGCTGCGACTCGTCCATCAGTACTGGCGCGTGCAGGGCAAGCCGCAGAAGAAGTACGTGATCTCGCGCAAGAACGGCTATCACGGCTCGACGATCGCCGGCGGCACGCTCGGCGGGATGGGCTACATGCACGAGCAGATGCCGTCGAAAGTCGAGCACATCGTGCATATCGATCAGCCGTATTTCTTCGGCGAAGCGCAGCCGGGCGAGACGCCGGAAGCGTTCGGCCTCGCACGCGCGCAGCAGCTCGAAGCGAAGATCCTCGAACTCGGCGCGGAGAACGTCGCGGCATTCATCGGCGAGCCGTTCCAGGGCGCGGGCGGCGTGATCTTCCCGCCGTCGACGTACTGGCCGGAAATCCAGCGGATCTGCCGCAAGTACGACATTCTGCTCGTCGCCGATGAAGTGATCGGCGGGTTCGGGCGCACCGGCGAATGGTTCGCGCACCAGCACTTCGGCTTCGAGCCGGACCTGATCACGATGGCGAAGGGCCTGACGTCGGGCTATGTGCCGATGGGCGCGGTGGGCATTCATGAGCGCGTCGCGCGCCCGATCATCGACAACGGCGAATTCAATCACGGCCTCACGTACTCCGGCCATCCGGTGGCGGCGGCCGTCGCGGTCGCGAACCTGAAGCTGCTGCGCGACGAGGGGATCGTCGAGCGCGTGAAGACCGATATCGGGCCGTATTTCCAGCGCCGGCTGCGCGATGCGCTGGGCGACCATCCGATCGTCGGGGAGATCGCGGGGAGCGGGTTGGTTGCTGGCGTTCAGCTTGCGCGCGATCGTGAGCGGCGCGAGCGGTTCGATGCGAGTGTCGATATCGGCACGATCTGCCGCGACTTCTGCTTCAACGGCAACCTGATCATGCGCGCGACCGGCGACCGGATGCTGCTGTCGCCGCCGCTCGTGATCCGCGAGGCGGAGGTCGACGAGATCGTCGACAAGGCGAAGCGCGCATTCGATGCGACGGCGGAGCGGGTGGGGGGCGTGCGGTAAGCACCGCACGCTGAGTGCGGAAGGCGCGGCGTCGAATGACGCGGCGCCCGTATTGCGCCGGACACGCGTGCCGCCAAAACGAAAAGGGCCTGCATCGTGAGACGCAGGCCCTTGAATTCTTTGGTGGGCGGTACTGGGATCGAACCAGTGACCCCTGCCGTGTGAAGGCAGTGCTCTACCGCTGAGCTAACCGCCCAAAGAAGAATCAAATTATGTCAGAGCTTTTGGGGTTCGTAAAGCCCTTTCTGCAAATTTTTTCAAATGCCCGCAAGCACCGGTTCGCAGGCCGCGTGTTCAGCCCGCGAGCGCCGGCAGCGCGTCGATCGATGCGCGCACGTAGCCGGCAAAGCGCAGCGCGACCGGTTCGGCGGTGCCGCTGCGTTTCAGCGCGAGCGTGCGCGATTCGAGCGACGCGTCCTTCAGCGGCAAGAACGCGAGCCGGTCGCTTTTCGCCTGCTGCAGCACGCGCGGCACCAGCGCGATACCCATCCCGAACTCGATCATCGACAGGATCGTCTGCCACAGCCGCGCCTCGTGACGGATCAGCGGGCTGAACCCGGCGTTCACGCACTGCGCGATGATCAGGTCGTGATAGTGCGGCGCGGCGTCGCGCGGAAACAGGATGAACGGTTCCGCGGCCAGCGAGGCGAGCGCGACCTGCCTGCGCCGCGCGAGCGGATGCGCGGCCGGCAGGCAGCACACGAACGGCTCCGCATAGACGAGCACCGATTCGACGTCGGGCGGGAAGCGGCCCCAGTGCGCATAGCCGAGATCGATCTGGCCGCGCTGGATCGCCTGCACCTGCGCGTGCGTGTTCATCTCGCTCAGCACGACCTCGACGCCCGGATAGTCGGCCTCGAAGCGCCGCACCGCATCGGGCAGCCCGCGATACAGCATCGAGTGGACGAAGCCGATCCGCAGCCGGCCCGCGAGGCCGGACGCGGAGCGCACCGTCAGGCGCTCGGCTTCGGCCGCCTGCAGCAGCAGCCGGCGCGCTTCGCCGAGCAGCACCTCGCCCGCGTTGGTCAGCGCGACGGTCTTGTTGGTGCGCGAGAAGAGCTGCACGCCGAGCGCGTCCTCGAACTTGCGGATGTCGAAACTCAGCGCCGGCTGCGAGATGAACAGGCGCTTCGCCGCGCGCCCGAAGTGCAGCTCCTCGGCGACCGCCACGAAGTAGCGCAACTGCCTCAGTTCCACGGTGTCTCCTCCCGGCGTCGGCGTCGATAAGCGATATCTATCGTACCGGATAAATCCTGTATTGGACGCTTATCGACCGCACGCCTACGCTCTTCGGAAGGCTTGACGCAGGACCGGCCGGGCGCTGCGGCACGCGGCCCGGGCACCTGCGCAGGCAATCCAGGAGACGCACGCATGAACGACACCGCTCGCACGCCGGACCCCGGCGCATCCAATATCCCCGACAGCCGGGGTCTCAATTTCTTCACCGTCGATCCCGATCTCGGCGCATTGCTGAAGCTGCATCTCGGCGACGCGCACTATGCCGAACTCGAGCCGCGGCTGCGCGCGCTCGGCGCGCGCGTATCGGGCGAACTCGACGAATGGGCGTCGCGCGCGGACAAGCATCCGCCCGTGCTCGAGCATCGCAACCGGCGCGGCGAGGCCGTGCAGCGGATCGACAAGGATCCGGCGTACGTCGCGCTCGAACGTGTCGCGTATGCGGAACTCGGGCTTGCGTCGCTGAGCCATCAGCCCGATGCGGTGCCGCCGCTCGTCAAGTACGCGCTGACGTTCCTGTTCGTGCAGGCGGAATTCGGATTGTGCTGCCCGGTCAGCATGACCGATTCGCTGACGCGCACGCTGCGCCGCTTCGGCGATCCCGCGCTCGTCGCGCGCTACCTGCCGAGGCTCGCGTCGCGCGACTTCGACACGCTGTACCAGGGCGCGATGTTCATGACCGAGCAGGCGGCCGGGTCCGACGTCGGCCGGATCGCGACGCGCGCGACCCGCGAAACCGACGCGCACGGCGAGACCGTCTGGCGCCTGACCGGCGACAAGTGGTTCTGTTCGAACGCGGACGCCGATCTCGCGATGGTGCTCGCGCGGCCCGACGGTGCGCCGGACGGCATCAAGGGGCTCGCGCTGTTCCTGCTGCCGAAGACGCTGCCGGACGGCACGCGCAACGCGTACCGGATCGTGCGCCTGAAGGACAAGCTCGGCAGCCGTTCGATGGCGAGCGGCGAGATCGCGCTCGAAGGCGCGCAGGCCTACCTGATCGGCGAGATCGGCCGCGGCTTTCACCAGATGGCCGACATGATCAACATGTCGCGTCTGTCGAACGGCGTGCGCGCTGCGGGGCTGATGCGGCGCGCGCTGAACGAAGCGCTGCACGTCGCCGCGCATCGCGACGCGTTCGGCCGCAAGCTGATCGAGATGCCGCTGATGCAGCGCCAGCTGATGAAGATGCTGCTGCCGGCCGAAGCCGCGCGCGCGATGTTCATGCAGATCGCGCTGCTGCTGCCGCAGGCCGATGCGGGCGACGAGCAGGCGGCGCGCTGCGTGCGGATCCTGACGCCGCTGATCAAGTTCCGCGCGTGCCGCGACGCGCGCCGCGTGACGGGCGACGCGATGGAAGTGCGCGGTGGCACCGGCTATATCGAGGAATGGAGCGACGCACGGCTCGTGCGCGACGCGCACCTCGGCTCGATCTGGGAAGGCACGAGCAACATCGTCGCGCTCGACGTCGCGCGCGCCGCGCAGCGCGAGCATGCGCTCGACGCGCTGCGCACGTTCCTCGGCGATCGTCTGGGCGCGGCGCCGCTGCCCGACGCGAGCCGCACGGCGCTGCGGCGCATTCTGGCGCGGGCGTGCGATGCGCTCGCACGGGTCGCCGAGGAAGGCGACGACGCGCGCGTGCGGCAGGCGGCGTCCGCGCTGTATTACGCGAGCGCGGCCGTGCTGATGGCCTGCGAGGGCGCGCGGCTCGCGCCGGATTTCAGGCGTCTCGCGCTCGCGCACCTGATCGTGCGGCACAAGCTGCTGCCGGTCGATCCGCTCGCACCGGCATCGCGCGACGATGAGTCGGCCGTGTCCGATGCGCTGCTGCGTGGCACGCCGGTGCCGCTCGACATGGCGCTCGACCTGCTGCCGGAGGTCGAACGATGAGCACGATGACAGCGACACAGGCGGCAACGGCGAACACCACGCGCGGCGCACTGCACGACCTGAAGGTCGTCGACCTGAGCCGCGTGCTCGGCGGCCCGTACTGCACACAGGCGCTCGCCGACCACGGCGCGACGGTGATCAAGATCGAGCCGCCCGACGGCGACGAGACGCGCGGCTGGGGGCCGCCGTTCCTCGGCGACACGGCCTGGTACTTCATGGGCGTGAACCGCAACAAGGAGGGGCTCGCGCTCGACCTGTCGCACGACGAAGGGCGCGCGATCCTGTGGCGCCTGCTCGAAGACGCCGACGTGCTCGTCGAGAACTTCAAGCCCGGGACGCTCGCGCGCTGGGGGATGGACTACGCGCGCGACCTGCAGCCGCGCTTCCCGCGGCTGATCCATTGCGCGGTGACCGGCTTCGGCGACGACGGCCCGCTTGGCGGCCTGCCGGGCTACGACGCGGTGATCCAGGCGATGGCCGGGCTGATGAGCGTGAACGGCGAGCGTGACGGCGCCGCGACACGCATCGGCTTGCCGATCGTCGACATGGTCACGGGGCTGAACGCGCTCGCCGGCATCCTGCTGGCGCTCGCGGAGCGCGAAAAGAGCGGGCGCGGCCAGTCGATCGACGTGGCGCTGTACGACTGCGGCGTGTCGCTGCTGCATCCGCACCTGCCGAATTTCTTCGGGTCGGGCCGCGTGCCGGAACGCAGCGGCAACGCGCATCCGAACATCGCGCCGTACGACAGCTACCGCACGGCGACCGTGCCGATTTTCCTCGCGGTGGGCAACGACCGGCAGTTCGCGCGGCTCGTCGCACATCTCGGTGCGCCGGCGCTCGCCAGCGACCCGCGCTTCGTCGATAACCGCAGCCGCTGCGCGCACCGGCCGCAGTTGAAGGTCGAACTGGAAGCGCGGCTCGCCGCGCACGCGTGCGAGCCGCTCGCGCGCGACCTGATGGCGGCCGGCGTGCCGTGCGGGCCGGTGCGCACGGTAGCCGACGTCGCGCACGATCCGCATGCGCTGCACCGCGAGCTGTTCGTCGAGATCGGCGCGTATCGCGGCACCGCGTCGCCGGTGAAGCTGTCGCGTACGCCGGCGACCTACCGGTCGGCGCCGCCCGCGCTCGGCCGCGACACGCGCGCGGTGCTCGACCGTCTCGGCGTCGATCGCGCGCTCCAGCAGCAATTGCTCGATGCGGGCGTGCTGAAGGTCGCGCCGGACGAGACATGACGGGCCTGCGAAATCCGCAGATGCGCGTCGCCCCGAACCGACCGATCGCAACGTCAACCTCAACCCCGGGCAACGCAACGTAGCGCAATCCCGCCAGCCGGCGGCGCAAGGCCGGCCATCCGGCAACGCGCGCGACAGTCGCGCAGCCGAACAAACATGGAGACATCGATGAGCCGTCCGCAATCCCCGCCCGCCGCGCAGCCGCGGCCCGGCCGCGCCGCCCTCGCGGCGTTCGTCGGCACCACGATCGAGTGGTACGACTTCTACATCTACGGCACGGCCGCCGCGCTCGTGTTCGGCAAGGTGTTCTTTTCCAGCACGATGGACCCCGGCGTCGCGACGCTGCTCGCGTTCGTCACGTTCTGGGCCGGCTTCGCCGCGCGGCCGCTCGGCGGGATCGTGTTCGGCCATCTCGGCGATCGCGTCGGCCGCAAGACCGCGCTCGTGATCACGCTGGTGATGATGGGGCTCGCGACGACCGGCATCGGCCTGCTGCCCGGCTATGCGTCGATCGGCGTATGGGCGCCCGCGGGCCTCGTCGTGCTGCGCGTGCTGCAGGGCATCGCGGTCGGCGGCGAGTGGGGCGGCGCGGTGCTGATCGCGAGCGAGAATGCGCCGAAGCATCGCAGCATCCTGTATGCGGCGTTCGCGCAGCAGGGCTCGCCCACCGGCAACCTGCTGGCCACGGCCGCGTTCTTCGCGCTGAGTGCGCTGCCGACGCCGTCGTTCCTGATGTGGGGCTGGCGCATTCCGTTCCTGCTGTCGGCCGTGCTCGTGATCATCGGGATGGTGATCCGGCTGCGGCTCGAGGAGTCGGTCGACATGCAGCGCGTGCTGGCGCGCAAGCGCACGGTGAAGCTGCCGCTACGCGACGTCGTGCGCGACCACTGGGTCGTCGTGCTGCTCGCGGCCGGCACGCTGCCGGTGATCAACGTCACGTATTTCCGCAGCACGTTCGCGCTGTCGTGGGCGACCAGGGAGCTCGGTTACGCGCAGGGCACGTTCCTCGGCATCCTGTCGATCTCGCTCGTCGTGCAATTTCTGATGCAGCCGGTCGGCGCGTGGTTCGTATCGAAAGTCGACATGCGGCGCGCGATGTGCTGGATCCTGGTTCCCGAGATCGTGCTGATGCCGGTGATGTTCCATGCGCTCGCGACGCGTTCGTACTGGGTCGCTGTCGCGGGCATGTGCATTTCGACGATTCCGTCGGCGATGTTCTACGGCGCGGTCGGCGGCGTGCTCGCGCGCGTGTTCCCGGCCAACATCCGCTATACGGGCCTGTCGCTTGCGTATCAGTTGAGCGCGCTGGTCGTCGGCGGCGGCACGCCGGTGCTCGCGCAGGCGATCCTCAACGCGACCGGCAGCATCGTCGGCGTCGCGATCGCGTCGGGGCTGTATGCGCTCGTGTCGCTCGCGTGCATGCTGGCGCTGCTCAATCGCACCGGGTATCGCGCCGACGAACTGTCGAGCGCCGAGCGCAGCGATGCGGCCGAGTGGGGCACCGAGAGTACGGGGGCGGGGAGCCCCGCAGGCGAAGCCGCGCAACCCGACGATCGCGGCACGTTGAAGCCGGCAGGTTGAGCCGGGCAGGCCGGTGCGATGCGGCGAGGTGGCGATTCGGCGATTCCGCGGCATCGGGCGCCCGGCGGGCCGCGCGTCGCGTTACCTTCGCTGGCGCCGGATCACGCATTCCCAAAAGCAAACGGCACCGTGCGATACACGGTGCCGTTTGCCTGGACATTGGCTTCACGTCGCGACGCCGCCGGTACGGCCGGCCGTCGCGAGTCGCGTCGCTTTAGCCTTCCGTCGGCGGCACGTAGCCGGACGCCTGGTCCGCGCCGTCGCCGAAGAAGTACTTCTCCGTCTGCTTCATCAGGTACTGGCGCGCACGCGGGTCGGCCATGTTCAGGCGGTTTTCGTTGATCAGCATCGTCTGCTGCTTGAGCCAGCCTTGCCACGCTTCCTTCGAGACGCTCTCGTAAATGCGCTTGCCGAGTTCGCCCGGCAGCGGCGGGAAATCGAGGCCTTCGGCTTCCTTGCCGAGCTTCGCGCATTGGATCATTCGAGCCATCGTGTACTTCTCCTGTAATCGGTCTGGGGGGAAGGGCAGTCGTGCCTGCACTCAGAGCTGCTTCATCAGCACGAGCGACTTGCGCTGCCAGTTATAGAGTTTGCGGCGGTCTTCCGGCAGGTCGTCGACGCTGACCTTGACGAAACCGCGCTTGAGGAACCAGTGCTCGGTGCGCGTCGTGAGCACGAAGATGTGCGTGAGGCCGCGCGCGCGGGCGCGCTGCTCGATGCGCTTGAGCAGACGTTCGCCGTCGCCCGAGCCTTGCGCTTCCGGCGCGACCGTCAGGCACGCCATCTCGCCGATCTTCTCCTGCTGGTACGGGTACAGCGCCGCGCAGCCGAACAGCACGCCATCGTGCTCGATCACCGAGAAGTGATCGATGTCGCGTTCGATCTGGTGGCGGCCGCGTCGCACCAGCGTGCCGTCCGACTCGAGCGGCTCGATCAGCGACAGGATGCCGCCGACGTCGTCCGGCGTCGCTTCGCGCAGGCTCTCGAGGTTCTCGTACGAGATCATCGTGCCGACGCCGTCGTGCAGGAACAGTTCGAGCAGCATGCTGCCGTCGAGCGACTGCGGGATCAAGTGCGCGCGGGTCACGCCGCCGCGGCATGCGCGGATCGAATGCTTGAGGAAGAATGCGTCGTCGCCTTGGATGTTGCCGGAATCGAGCAGCTCGGCCGCCGCGTCGAGCGACATTTCACGCACCAGCTCGCCTTCGTCGCCGACGATGCCGGGCCCTTCGGTCAGGAAGATGATCTTGTCGGCGCGCAGCGCGATCGCGGCCGCCGACGCGACGTCTTCCATCGACAGGTTGAACGCCTCGCCGGTCGGCGAGAAACCGAGCGGCGACAGCAGCACGAGCTTGCGGCTCGCGAGCGAATGACGGATCGATTCGGCGTCGATCTTGCGCACGATGCCCGTGTGCGCGAAATCGACCCCGTCGAGAATCCCCACCGGCCGCGCGGTCACGAAGTTGCCCGACACGACGCTGATGTGCGCGTGCGCCATCGGCGAGTTCGGCAGACCCTGGCTGATCGCGGCCTCGATGTCGAGACGCACTTCGCCGGCCGCTTCCTTCGCCGATTCGAGCGCGCGCGCATCGGTGATGCGCAGCCCGTGCGAAAACTCGGATTCGACACCGTGCAGGCTCAGTTGCTCCTCGACCTGCGGGCGCGAGCCGTGCACGAGCACGATCTGGATGCCCATCGCCTGCAGCAGCGCGATGTCGGACACGAGCGCATTCAGCAGCCCCTGCTGCACCACCTCGCCGCCGAACCCCACGACGAACGTGCTGTTGCGGAACTTGTGGATATAGGGCGCGACGGAGCGCATCCAGTCGACGAACTGCGCGTGGCTGGCGGCCGAATCGTCGGCGGCCGGCGGCGTCGCGGCGCCGGTCTGGGCGGGAGGGAGGTCGGTTTGGGAATTCATGGGCGGGATTATAATGCGCCCCCATGTCGAATGTTTCTAAAAGTCCCGCGCCGACGCGGGCCAATACGCCGTCGGCGAAGCACCCGGATGGTGCGGCCGATGCGCGCGAGCAGCAGGGCCGGCCGCAGCGCCAGCAGCAGGGCACGCCGGCGGGCAAGCCGGCACCCGCGCCGCGCGGGCCGCGCAATGACGAACGGCGCGGCGACGCCCGCCAGCCGGCCGCGAAGGGCGCGCCGCAGTCAACCGGCGAGCGCGCCCCGCGCCGCGAGCGTGCACCGCGCGCGGCAGTCCCGCCGAATCCCGTCCCGCTGATCACCTACCCCGAAAGCCTGCCCGTGTCGGGCAAGCGCGACGAAATCGCGCGCGCGATCGCCGGTCATCAGGTTGTCATCGTCTGCGGCGAAACCGGCTCGGGCAAGACCACGCAGTTGCCGAAGATCTGTCTCGATCTCGGCCGCGGCCTCGGCGCCGGCGGCACCGGCCTGATCGGCCATACGCAGCCGCGGCGCCTGGCCGCGTCGTCGACCGGCCGCCGGATCGCCGAGGAACTCGGCACGCCGTTCGGCGAGGTGGTCGGCTACAAGGTGCGCTTCACCGACAATCTCGCGCCGGGCGCGTCCGTGAAGCTGATGACGGACGGCATCCTGCTCGCCGAGACGCAGACCGATCCGCTGCTGAAAGCGTACGACACGCTGATCATCGACGAGGCGCACGAGCGCAGCCTGAACATCGACTTCCTGCTCGGCTATCTGAAGGAAATCCTGCCGAGGCGGCCGGACCTGAAGCTGATCGTCACGTCCGCGACGATCGACGCCGACCGCTTCGCGCGCCATTTCGGCACCGAGGAGCGTCCGGCGCCCGTGATCGAGGTGAGCGGGCGGCTGTATCCGGTCGAGATGCGTTACCGCCCGGTGGCCGAGGATCGCCCAGCGGTGAAGAACGCCGAGGGGACGGGCGGCCGCGACCGCGTGAAGACCGCGCGCGAAGCCGAACGCGACCTGATGGACGCGATCGTCGACGCGGTCGACGAGCTGTGCCGAGAGGGCCCCGGCGACGTGCTGGTGTTCCTGCCCGGCGAGCGCGAGATTCGCGAGGCGGCCGAGGCGCTGCGCAAGCACCATCCGCCGCACACCGAGATTCTGCCGCTGTTCGCGCGGCTGTCGGCGGCCGACCAGGACAAGGTGTTCAAGGCGTCGAACGCGCGCCGGATCGTGCTTGCGACCAACGTGGCCGAAACCTCGCTGACGGTGCCGGGCATCCGCTACGTGGTCGACACCGGCCTTGCACGCGTGAAGCGCTATTCGTACCGGAACAAAGTCGAGCAGTTGCAGGTCGAGTCGATCTCGCAGGCCGCCGCGAACCAGCGCGCGGGCCGTTGCGGCCGCGTGGCCGACGGCATCTGCATCCGCTTGTACGAGGAAAGCGACTATCAGGCGCGTGCGCGCTTCACCGATCCGGAAATCCTGCGCTCGTCGCTCGCGTCGGTGATCCTGCGGATGAAGTCGCTGCACCTGACCGCGATCGAATCGTTCCCGTTCCTCGAGCCGCCGCCCGGCCGCGCGATCGCGGACGGTTATCAGTTGCTCAACGAGCTCGGCGCGGTCGACGACGACAACGCGCTGACGCCGCTCGGCCGCGAACTCGCGCGGCTGCCGCTCGACCCGCGCGTCGGCCGGATGATTCTCGCCGCGCGCGACCAGCAGTCGTTGCGCGAGGTGCTGATCATCGCGAGCGCGCTGTCCGTGCAGGACCCGCGCGACCGCCCGATCGAAGCGCAGGAGCAGGCCGACCAGGCGCATCGCCGGTTCGCGGACGAGCGCTCCGAATTCTTGCAGTGGCTGAAGATCTGGGCGTGGTTCGAAGAGGCCGTCGCGCACAAGAAGTCGAATCGCCAGCTGATCGACGCGTGCCGGCAGAACTTCCTGTCGCACCTGCGGCTGCGCGAGTGGCGCGACGTCCATTCGCAGCTGCTGACGGTCGTGCGCGAGCATGGCTGGCGGTTGAACGAAGTCGAGGCCACCTACGAGCAGATCCATCTGGCCCTGTTGACGGGCCTGCTCGGCAACCTCGGGATGAAGGCCGACGACGATCCGCATTACCTCGGCGCACGCGGGATCAAGTTCTACCTGTGGCCGGGCTCCGCGCTCGCGAAGAAGGCCGGCCGCTGGGTGATGGCGGCCGAGCTCGTCGAGACGAGCCGGCTGTACGCGCGCTGCCTCGCGAAGATCGAGCCGGAGTGGGTCGAGAAGATCGGCGCGCACCTGCTGAAGAAGTCGCTGTCGGAGCCGCATTGGGAGAAGCGTCCGGCACAGGTCAGCGCGTTCGAGCGCGCGACGCTGTACGGGCTGCCGATCTACCACCGGCGGCGCGTCGCGTTCGGCAAGCAGGACCCGGCGCGCGCGCGCGAGCTGTTCATCCGCGGCGCGCTGGTCGAAGGGGAATTCGACACGAAGCTGCCGTTCTTCGCGCACAACCGCAAGCTGCTCGCCGACATCGAGCAGCTCGAGCACAAGTCGCGCCGCCAGGACGTGCTGGTCGACGACGAGCTGATCTACGCGTACTACGACCACGCGATCCCGGAAGGCATCCATACGGGCGCCGCGTTCGAGCGCTGGTATCGCGACGAAGTGAAGAAGGGCGGTCAGCCCGACGACAAGCAGCGGCTGCTGTACCTGTCGCGCGACGACCTGATGCGCCACGAGGCGGCCGGCGTGACGACCGACCTGTTCCCGAAGCGCGCGACGATGGCTGGCGTCGAGATGGCGCTCACGTACCACTTCGAGCCCGGCACGCCGCGCGACGGCGTGACGCTCGCGGTGCCGCTCTACGCGCTGAACCAGGTCGACGCGCGCCGCTGCGAGTGGCTCGTGCCCGGGATGCTGAAGGAAAAGGTGCAGTTGCTGCTGAAGTCGCTGCCGCAGAAGCTGCGCCGGCACTGCGTGCCGCTGCCCGAGTACGCGGCCGGCTTCGTCGAGCGGATGGGGCGCGAGCGCTTCGGTGCGGGCGGGCTCGTCGAGGCGCTGATCGCCGACGTGCGCGGCGAGACGCAGGTCGCGATGAAAACGGCCGACTTCAAGCTCGAGACGTTGCCCGCGCACCTGTTCATGAATTTCAAGGTGATCGACGAGCATGGCCGCCAGCTCGCGATGGGGCGCAATCTCGCGCAGCTTCGCCAGGAGCTGGGCGCGCAGGCGCAGCAGCAGTTCCAGAAGATCGCGGCGGCGTCGACGATCGCGACCGGCGGCGACGCGGGCGCGGGCGACGCAGGCGACACGGCCGCGCCCGCCGCCCCGCCGGGTTCGGCGGCGCGGGGCGGCAAGCCGGGCAAGGGCGCGGCGCCGCAGACGGCCGCCCCGGCCGAAACCGGCGCGACCGCGCTGTACGAGAACCTGACGACGTGGAATTTCGGCAAGCTGCCCGAGCTGCTGGAAATCCGCCGGCGCGGCCAGACGCTGTACGGCTATCCGGCGCTCGTCGACCGCGGCACGCATTGCGACGTCGAGGTGTTCGATTCGCCGGAGGAGGCCGCGCGCATCCACCGGGCCGGCTTGCGGCGGCTGTTCGCGCTGCAGCTGAAGGAGCCGATCAAGTTCCTGGAAAAGAACCTGCCGGGCCTGCGCGAGATGGCGATGCAGTACATGTCGCTCGGCACGCAGGACGAGCTGCGCGACCAGCTGATCGACACGGCGCTCGACCGCGCATGCCTGCAGGACCCGCTGCCCGACGACGACGCGAGCTTCCACGCGCGCCGCGACGAGGGCCGCAGCCGCCTGAACCTGCTCGCGCAGGAAATCGCGCGGCTCGTCGGGCAGATCCTGGCCGAATACGCGGGGCTCGTGAAGAAGCTCGCGCAGGCGAAGCCGTTCGCGCAGGCCCATGCGGACCTGCAGCAGCAACTGGCCGCGCTGGTCGGCAAGCGCTTCGTGATCGACACGCCTTACGCGCAGCTTGCGCATTTCCCGCGCTACCTGAAGGGCATCGCGCTGCGGATCGACAAGCTGAAGGCCGATCCGGCGCGCGACGCGAAGCAGTCGGCCGACCTGCTGCCGCTCGCCCAGCAGTACCAGCGCGCGGTGTCGCAGCGCGGCGGCGTCGCCGATGCGCGGCTCGCGGAATTCCGCTGGCTGCTCGAGGAACTGCGGATTTCGCTGTTCGCGCAGGAACTGCGCACGCCGATGCCGGTCTCTGTCAAGCGTTTGCACAAGGTCTGGGAGTCGATGCAGCGCTAGCGCGACAGCGGTGGGCCGGGCCTCGACGGCCGGCCCGGGCCTGCACCGCGGCGTGCGACGAGGTGACGCAAAAGCGCCGCAATACCGGCATGGGTCAACCGGAGGGGCCCGCCGAACGTTCTACAATCACTGCTGTTCCACGACGTGAGTCTTCATGCGCACTTTCCTTTCCTTCGGCCGCACGCTTGCGCTGGCCGCCGCCGTGCTGGCGCCCGCCGCACACGCGAACAACGTGATCGTCCTGAATTCGGCCGAAGCGACGCTTTCCCTGATCGACCAGCAGTCCCGCGAGGTCGTTTCCACGATGCCGACCGGGAAGGAGCCGCACCATTTGATGGCGACGCCCGACAATGCGTCACTGATCGTCGCAAATTCGGTCTCGAACAGCCTGATGTTCGTCGATCCGAAGACGGGCAAGCTGCAGCGCACGGTCGAAGGCATCGAGGATCCGTACCAGCTGGGCTTTTCGCCCGACAAGAAGTGGTTCGTGTCGACCGGGCTGCGCCTCGACCGGCTCGACATCTACAGCTACGACGGCCGCGACCTGCATCTCGTGAAGCGCCTGCCGCTCGCGGTGATGCCGAGCCACCTCGCGTTCACGAAGGACAGCAAGACCGTGCTCGTGTCGCTGCAGGTGTCCGGCGAGATCGCGGCGGTCGACCTCGCGACGCAGACGGTCAAGTGGAAGATGCCGGTCGGCAAGGTGCCGGCGGGCCTGTGGATGACGCCGGATGACAAATACCTGCTGGTCGGCATGACGGGCGCCGATTACGTCGCGGTCGTCGACTGGCGCAATCAGAAGGTCGTGAAGACGATCCAGACGGGCAAGGGCGCGCACAACTTCCGCTCGCTCGCCGACGGCACGCACGTCGCGATCACGAACCGCGTCGCGAACACGATCAGCATCATCGACGAGATCACGCTCACCAAGGTCGGCGACATCACCGGCCTGCTGCCGGGCCCCGACGACATGGAGCTGTCCGCCGACAAGAAGACGCTGTGGGTGACGTTCCGTTTCGCGAAGAAGGTCGGGATCATCGATCTGGCCTCGCGCAAGCTGGTGCAGACGATCGCCGTCGGCCGCTCGCCGCACGGCATCTACTTCTACGACCGCGCGCCGTGGAAGGCGGCGAACGGCGCGTGACGGGCGGAGGCGAACGATGCTGCACCTGATCGATGCGTTCGTGTCGGACATCCAGACCTGGCTGTACGTCGACGTCGTGCAGCCGCTCCTCTTCAAGTTCAACCTGATGGACTACGACGAGGACACCTACGATGCGCTGTACTGGGTGATCGTCGGCGCGCTGCAGATGGTGCTGATGTTCGCGCTGCTGCGCCCGCTCGAGGCGCTGCTGCCGGTCGAGCGCTGGAAGAACCGCCGCGCGGTGCGGGTCGACGTGATCTACACCGCGATCTCGAAGCTCGGCATCTACACGCTGTTCTTCTTCTTCGCGCTGCAGCCGGTGTTCGACAACCTCCAGGCATGGCTGCGCCTGCACGGCGTCGCGAACGTGAACCTCGACTATCTGTGGCCGGGCGTGACCTCGCAGCCGATCGTCGCGTTCGCGATCTACCTCGTCGTGCTCGATTTCGCCGGCTACTGGTATCACCGCTGGCAGCACAAGTTCGGCATCTGGTGGGAGCTGCACGCGGTTCATCACAGCCAGCGGCAGATGTCGCTGTGGTGCGACGACCGCAATCACCTGCTCGACGACGTGCTCCAGTCGTGCTTCTTCGCGGCGATCGCGCTCGTGATCGGCGTGACGCCGTCGCAGTTCGTCGTGCTGACCGCGGTCACGAACTTCCTGCAGAGCATCCAGCATACGAATGCTCGGCTGTCGTACGGCCGCATCGGCGAGCGCCTGCTCGTCAGCCCGATCTTCCACCGCCGGCACCATGCGGTCGGCTACGGCCACGAAGGCACCAAGTACGGCTGCAACTTCGGCGTGCTGTTCCCGTGGTGGGACATGATGTTCGGCACCGCGTCGTGGAACCGCACGGTCGAGCCGACCGGCATCCGCGAGCAGGTCGACGGCGTGTCCTACGGCGACGGCTTCTGGTCGCAGCACGGCCTCGCGTTCGTGCGGATCTTCCGGCGCCTGTTCCCCGCGAAGCGCGGCGCGGCGTCGGCCTGATCCCGAGCGGGCCGCTCTCCCGTTGAACGGCTTTCCCACCCGGCCCGCCTGCGCTTTGGCGCACGCGGGCCGTGTGGTTTATCCTTTCCCCGTTTTTCTCCGTCAATCCCGATTTCATAGGCTCGCATGAACGACCTGCTGCGTTCCTTCGTCCGGGCGCTCGCCAGCGCGCTGCACCCGCGCATGCTGTGGCTCACCCTGATGCCGTTCGTCGTGTCGGCGCTGCTGTGGGGCGTCGTGCTGTGGTTCTCGTGGCAGACGCTGCTGGATCTCGCGCGCGGCGCGCTCGACGGTTTCGTGCTGACGGCCGCGCTGTATCGCGCGTTCGATGCGATCGGCATGTCGCAGCTGCATGCGGTCGTCGCGCCGTTCGTGGTCGTGTCGCTCGCGATCCCGCTGATCGTGCTGACCGTGCTGCTGCTGATCGCGACGATCTCGATGCCGGTCGTGATCAAGCACCTGTCGAACCGGCAGTTCGCGGCGCTCGAGCCGAAGCGGGGCGGCACCTTCCTCGGCAGCGTGGTCAATTCGCTCGGCGCGGCGATCGTCGGCGTCGTGCTGCTCGTCGTCACGATCCCGCTGTGGCTGATTCCGCCGTTCTTCGCGCTGCTGCCGCCGGTGATCTGGGGCTGGCTCACGTACCGCGTGATGACCTACGACGCGCTCGCGCTGCACGCGAGCCGCGACGAGCGCCGGGCGCTCGTGCGCCGGCATCGCTGGCCGCTGATCGGCATCGGCGTCGCGACCGGGCTGCTCGGCACCGTGCCGACCTTCGTGTGGGTCTCGTCGGTCTGGATGATGGTGCTGTTCCCGTTCGTCGCGGCCGCCATGATCTGGGTTTACGCTTTCATCCTCGTCTTCTCGGCGCTGTGGTTCGGGCACTACTGCCTGCGCGCGCTGGAAGACCTGCGCGCCAGTGCGCGCGCTACCGCAATCGACATGGGGCAGGCATGAGCATCGGCATCATCATCATCGGCGACGAAATCCTTTCGGGCCGCCGGCAGGACAAGCATCTGGCGAAGGTCATCGAGCTGCTCGGCGCGCGCGGCCTCGCGCTCGACTGGGCCGAATACGTCGGCGACGATCCGGCGCGCATCACCGCGACGCTCGCGCGTGCGATCGCGTCGGGCGACATCGTGTTCTCGACGGGCGGGATCGGCGCGACGCCGGACGACCATACGCGCCAGTGCGCGGCCGCCGCGCTCGGCGTGCCGCTCGAGCTGCATCCGGACGCGAAGGCGTTGATTTCGGAACGGATCCGCGAAACGCACACCGATCCGGCCACGCCGGTCGACTTCGAGTCGCCGGAAAACCAGCATCGCTTCAACATGGGCGTGTTCCCGGCCGGCGCGACGATCATCCCGAACGGCTATAACCGGATTCCGGGCTTCTCGGTCGGCGATCTCCACTTCGTGCCGGGCTTCCCGGTGATGGCATGGCCGATGATCGAATGGGTGCTCGATACGAAGTACGCGCATCTGCATCACGCGACGCCGCATGCCGAGCGCTCGCTGTACGTGTTCGAGCTGCCGGAATCGACGCTCACGCCGCTGATGGAGAAGATCGAGCGCGATTTCCCGGGCGTGCGCGTGTTCAGCCTGCCGAGCGTCGGCGACGCGGAGCGCGGCGGCATCTATGCGCGCCGTCACATCGATCTCGGCGTGAAGGGCGAGCCGGAAGCGGTCGCGGCCGCGTTCGTGAAGCTGCGCGAAGGCGTGCACCTGCTCGGCGGCGACGTCGTCGAGCCCGACACGCCGCGCGCTTGAGCGGCGGCCTGCAACAACCCGGCCGCACCAAAAGCAACGGGCCGCGCAACGCGGCCCGTCATCGGCATGTCATCGCGCGGCTCGACGATGAGGCTGTCGCAACCGGCAGGCGCGGCGCGCCGTCAGGCGCCGATCCACGGCAGTTTGCGGAAGCACCAGCCGTCGACCGTCTTGCGGTGGCCTTCGGCGTCCTTCGCGCCTTCGAAGCCTTCGAGCAGGTCGAACGCCTTCGTGAAGCCGGCCTGCGCGGACGCGACCGCCGCGAGCTTCGAGCGCGCGGCGCTGCGGCACAGGAACAGGATCGGCGTATCGGCCGGGAGGGCCGCCTTCAGTTCGTTGACGAATTCGGCGTTCGGCACGCCGCCCGGGTAGCGCGTCCATTCGAGGTGCAGGTACTGGCCGTCGCCGACGAGCGGGCGGCCGATCCAGTCGAGCTCGGCGCGCGTGCGCACGTCGACGAGGCGCGCGGATGGGTCGAGCTGCAGCAGTTCGAATGCCTCGACCGGCAGCAGCGCGCCGGCATAGTTGAGCGCGCCTTGTGCGCGGCGTTCGTCGGCCTTCGCGTAAAGCTGGTCCAGCGTACTCATGGCAGGGGTCTCCGTATCGGTCAAACGGCCATTCTAGCGCGACGCCGCCGCACGAACGTCCGGAGGCGGCACGGTGCGCGGGCCGGACACGCGCTCACCAAAACGGTGCAGAATGGGCGGCATGCACCAGAATGATCGCGTTGCGCGGATGTGTTCGATCGATTGCACCATCACGGTGCGATGTCGCCATCGCCGGTGCGGCGCCCGGCCCCGGAATCGCGCAGCGAAGCCCCGCTGCGGCGCGGGCCGGCGTGATTCGCGTCGGTTTTGCGATGGTTGGCACGGAAGCTGCTATATAGAATTCGGTCGAATCGGGGCGCGCTGCGCCAAAGCAAGACCCCGGTCAGCTCGATAAACGAGGCGGTTTCCCAGTCCGCCGGAATTGTTCAATCAGGAGAAGAGGTTATGAGTAAAACCGTCGCCGACGTCATGCAGCTCGTGAAGGACGAGGACGTCAAGTTTGTCGATTTCCGCTTCACGGACACGCGCGGCAAGGAACAGCACGTGTCGGTGCCGGTTTCGGCGTTTGACGAAGACAAGTTCGAAAGCGGTCATGCATTCGACGGTTCGTCGATCGCGGGCTGGAAGGGCATCGAGGCGTCGGACATGCTGCTCATGCCGGATCCGAGCGCTGCCTTCGTCGACCCGTTCTATGAAGAGTCGACCCTCGTGCTGACCTGCGACGTGGTCGAGCCGGCCGACGGCAAGGGCTACGAGCGCGATCCGCGTTCGCTCGCGAAGCGCGGCGAAGCGTACCTGAAGAGCACGGGTATCGGCGATACGGCGTACTTCGGTCCGGAACCGGAATTCTTCATTTTCGACTCGGTCCAGTGGAACACGGACATGTCGGGCTGCTTCGTGAAGATCAACTCGGAAGAAGCGCCGTGGTCGGCAGGCAAGGAATTCGAAGGCGGCAACACGGGCCACCGTCCGGGCACGAAGGGCGGCTACTTCCCGGTCGCGCCGGTCGACACGTTCCAGGACATGCGTTCGGAAATGTGCCTGCTGCTCGAACAGCTCGGCATCCCGGTCGAAGTGCACCACCACGAAGTGGCGGGCCAGGGCCAGAACGAAATCGGCACGAAGTTCTCGACGCTGGTGCAGCGCGCCGACTGGACGCAATGGTCGAAGTACATCATCCATAACGTCGCGCACTCGTACGGCAAGACGGCGACGTTCATGCCGAAGCCGGTCGTCGGCGACAACGGTTCGGGCATGCACGTTCACCAGTCGATCTGGAAGGACGGCCAGAACCTGTTCGCGGGCAACGGCTACGCCGGCCTGTCGGAACTGGCGCTGTTCTACATCGGCGGCATCATCAAGCACGCGCGTGCACTGAATGCGATCACGAACCCGACGACGAACTCGTACAAGCGTCTGGTCCCGCACTTCGAAGCACCGGTCAAGCTCGCTTACTCGGCACGCAACCGTTCGGCATCGATCCGCATTCCGCACGTGTCGAACCCGAAGGGCCGCCGTATCGAAACGCGCTTCCCGGATCCGATGGCGAACCCGTACCTGTGCTTCACGGCACTGATGATGGCCGGCCTCGACGGGATCCAGAACAAGATCCATCCGGGCGAAGCCGCGGACAAGAACCTGTACGACCTGCCGCCGGAAGAGGATGCAAAGATCCCGACCGTGTGCGCGGGCCTCGACCAGGCACTCGAAGCGCTCGACAAGGATCGCGAGTTCCTGACCCGCGGTGGCGTGTTCACCGACGGCATGATCGACGCGTACCTCGCGCTGAAGGAGCAGGAGCTGGCGAAGTTCCGCATGACGACGCACCCGATCGAGTTCGAGATGTACTACTCGCTCTAATCGGCGATGGCGCTTCGATTCAGCGCCGTCATGCCGGTTCGTTCCCGTCGCGCGGTTGGCGGCGGGAGCGGCGGAGTCTGAAAGGGGACGGCGTCCGGCCGTCCCTTTTTTGTTCCGACGATTTTCATTTTCTGGCCCGGTGAGGCGCGACAAGCACGCAGATGGTTCTGAAGAATCTGATCAAGGCGAAAACGGGGCAGCCCGAACGACTGACGGACGACGAGCGGCTCGCGCGCTCGGGTCTGCTGGCGGGGCTCGAAGCGCTGCCGACGGTCGTGATCGTGCTCGACCGCAAGACGCTGCGGGTCGCGTTCGCGAACCCGTCCGCGGAGGCGATGCTCGACATCTCGCGGCGGCAGCTCGCGCAGCGGCCGTGGGGCGAGATTTTCCCGAACGCGAACGAGCTCGCGTCGACGATCACCGCGATCGGCCAGGAACGCTTTCACGCGACGCACCTCGATACCGTGCTCGACCGGCCCGGCCGCGAACCGCTGCACGTGCATGCGATCGTCGGCTTCCTCGAGAGCGCGCCCGATTTCGTGCTCGTCGAGCTGTTCGAGAACGAACGGCAGTCGCGCACCGATCGGGAAGAGCGCATCCACGACCTGACCGCGGTCAACAAGCAACTGATCCGCAATCTCGCGCACGAGATCAAGAATCCGCTCGGCGGCATTCGCGGCGCGGCCCAGCTGCTCGAATTCGAACTGGGCGAGCGCGAGCGCGGCGAGTTGCGCGAATACACGCAGGTGATCATCAAGGAGTCCGACCGCCTGCAGACGCTCGTCGACCGGTTGCTGGAGCCGCACCGGCATCCGCACATCGTCGGCGACGTGAACATTCATGAAGTATGCGAACGCGTGCGCGCGGTGATGCTCGCGGAATTCCCGCGCGGGCTCACGATCGAGCGCGATTACGACGTGAGCGTGCCGGACCTGCGCGGCGACAAGGAGCAGTTGATCCAGGCGCTGCTGAACATCGTGCGCAACGCCGCGCAGGCGCTGCGCGAACGAATCGCGCAGGGCGACGCGAAGATCGAGCTGCGCACGCGCATCGCGCGCAAGATCACGATCGCGAAGCGCCTGTACAAGCTGGCACTGGACTTGCACGTGGTCGATAACGGGCCCGGCATTCCGGAGGAGATCCGCGACCGGATCTTCTACCCGCTCGTGTCCGGACGCGACGACGGCAGCGGCCTCGGCCTCACGCTCGCGCAGACGTTTGTCCAGCAGCACGACGGGATGATCGAGGTCGAAAGCCGGCCCGGACGTACCGAATTTCAGATTCTGCTGCCGCTCGACCATTGAGCGGCGGCATTGCGATTCACCCATACCTGACCGACCTATGAAGCCGATCTGGATAGTAGACGACGACCAATCGATCCGCTGGGTGCTTGAAAAGGCACTCGCCCGGGACAGCTTCGCGACGAAGAGCTTCGCGAACGTGCGCGACGCGCTGGCCGCGCTCGACCACGAGACGCCGCAGGTGCTCGTGTCCGACATCCGGATGCCGGGCGGCTCGGGCCTCGAATTGCTGCAGGCGATGCACGAGCGGCTGCCGGGCCTGCCCGTCATCATCATGACGGCGTTCTCCGATCTCGACAGCGCCGTCGCGGCGTTCCAGGGCGGCGCGTTCGAATATCTCGCGAAGCCGTTCGACGTCGACAAGGCGGTCGAGCTGATCCGTCGCGCGGTGGAAGAAAGCCTGCGCGGCGGCGCGCCGCAGGACGAGCGCGTGGCCGAGGCGCCGGAGATGCTCGGCCAGGCGCCCGCGATGCAGGACATGTTCCGCGCGATCGGCCGGCTGTCGCATTCGGCCGCGACCGTGTTGATCACCGGCGAGTCGGGCACCGGCAAGGAGCTCGTCGCGCGGGCGCTGCACCGTCACAGCCCGCGCGCGAACGGGCCGTTCATCGCGCTGAACACGGCGGCGATTCCGAAGGATCTGCTCGAATCCGAACTGTTCGGCCATGAGCGCGGCGCGTTCACCGGCGCGCAGACGACGCGGCAGGGCCGGTTCGAGCAGGCCGAGAACGGCACGCTGTTCCTCGATGAAATCGGCGACATGCCGTTCGACCTGCAGACGCGCCTGTTGCGCGTGCTGTCGGACGGGCAGTTCTATCGCGTAGGCGGTCACAACCCGCTGCGCGCGAACGTACGCGTGATCGCGGCGACGCACCAGAATCTCGAGTCGCGCGTGCGGCAGGGGCTGTTCCGCGAGGACCTTTACCACCGGCTCAACGTGATCCGGCTGCGTCTGCCGCCGCTGCGCGAACGCAGCGAGGACATCGCGCTGCTCACGCGCCACTTCCTGCAGAAGAGCGCGCGCGATCTCGGCGTCGAGCCGAAGCGCGTGTCCGACGACGCGCTCGCGTACCTGACGTCGCTGCCGTTTCCCGGCAACGTGCGGCAGCTCGAGAATCTCGCGAACTGGCTGACCGTGATGGCGCCTGCGCAGACGGTCGAGATCAAGGACCTGCCGCCCGACCTCGTGCCAGCCGGTGCGCCGGTCGTCGCGACGGGCGACGGCGCGGACCTGCACGGCAGCGGCAGCCACGCGACGGCGGCGCCTGCCGCGATCGGTGCAGCGCCGACGGCCGCGCCGGTCGCGAGCGCGGCGAACGGCAGCGCGCCGACCGGCTACCCGCTGTGGGAGCACGGGCTGCGCACCGAAGTCGCGCGGCTGTTGCGCGAGAACTCGGCCGACGTGATGGACGAACTCGCGCGCCGTTTCGAGGCGGCCGTGATCCGCGAGGCGCTCGACTTCACGCGCGGCCGCAAGGTCGAAGCCGCGGAGCGGCTCGGCATCGGCCGCAACACGATCACGCGCAAGATCCAGGAACTCCATCTGGAGCCCTGACCGAGCACGATTCGCGGCATGCGCGGGCCCGCGCATGCCGCGATCGGACATAATCGCGGTTTGCACGCCGTTTGCCATCCCGCCGATCCTCCATGTCCGACTCCTTCCGCTGGCCCGCCGGGGCCGACCCGTTCCGTTTCCTCGAAGCACTCGACAGCAAGCGCGCCCGCACGTGGGTCGACGAGCAGAATGCGCGCACGCGCGCCGCGCTGCGCGACGACGATGAATATCGTGCGTTGACCGCACGTCTCGCGAAAGCGTATCTGCCGCGCGAACGCCCGGTGATTCCGACCCGCTGGCGCGACTGGGCATACGACCTGTGGCAGGACGATCTCCATCCGAAGGGACTGTGGCGCCGCACGCGCTGGGCCGACTGGCGGGCCGGCCAGCCGGCGTGGGAAACGCTGCTCGACGTCGACGCGCTCGGCGCCGAAGAGGGCGAATCGTGGGTGTTCGAGCAGGACGCGATCCTGTATCCGGACGGCGATCGCGTGCTGCTGTCGCTGTCGCCGGGCGGCGCCGACGCGGTCGTCGTGCGCGAATTCGATCTCGTTGAGCGGCGGTTCGTCGACGGCGGGTTCACGATCGACGCGCCGGGCCATCACACGGTCGGCTGGATCGACCGCGACACCGTGTACGTGAGCTGGGATCGCGGCGAAGCGCATGCGACCGCGGCCGGTTATCCGTATGAGGCGCGGCGCTGGGTACGCGGCACCGCGCTCGCCGATGCGCCCGTCGTGTTCAGCGGCGAGCCGGACGACATCAGCGCCGGCGCATGGTACGACCCGATCGACCGCCGCCACGTCGCGTGGCGCAGCGTCGACTTCTTCGACGCGCACGCGTACCGGCTGACCGATGCGGGCGAATGGGCGCGCTACGACGTGCCGACGCATGTCGAGGTCGGGTTCTGGGAAGGCTGGCTCGTGCTGGAGCCGCGCCTCGACTGGGAGTGCAACGGCGTGCGCCACGCGGGCGGCTCGCTGCTCGCGATCCGCGAGCAGGCGTTCCTCGCCGGTGCGCGCGAATTCACGACGTTGTTCGCGCCGCGCCCGACGACGTCCGCCTGTACGTGGACGCACACGCGCACGACGTTGATCGCGAGCTGGCTCGACGACGTGCACAACCGCACGATGCTGTGGCAGCCGAAGCAAGCAGAAGACGGGTCATGGACGTGGGACGCGCGGCCGTTCGACTGGCCGGGCGACGCGCAGATCGACGTCGAACCCGTCGAGTCGACGCTGAACGACGAGGTGTACGTCGACGTCGACACCTATCTCGATCCGCCCGAATGCTGGCTGGCCGATCTTGCCGATCGCGCGGACGATGCGCCATCGCGCCGCGTGCTGCTCGACCGGCCGCCGGTGCAGTTCGATGCGGCCGGGCTCGTCGTCCGCCGCGCGAGCGCGCGTTCGCGCGACGGCACGGTGGTGCCGTACACGTTGATCGGTCCGCGCGATGCCCTCGATGCACCGGAAGGCAGGGCGCGTGTCGCGCGGCCGTGCCTGCTGTCGGGCTATGGCGGCTTCGCGATTCCGAACCTGCCGGGCTACAGCGATGCGTTCGGCATCGGCTGGCTCGAGCGCGGCGGCGTGATGGCGTTCGCGCACATCCGCGGCGGCGGCGAATTCGGGCCGCGCTGGCACGTCGACGCGCAGCGCGAACACCGGCAGCGTTCGTTCGACGATTTCATCGCGGTCGCCGAGGATCTCGTCGCGACCGGCGTGACGCACGCCGCGCAGCTCGGGATCGAGGGCGGCAGCAACGGCGGGCTGCTGGTCGCCGCGTGCATGGTGCAGCGGCCCGAGCTGTTCGGCGCGGTGCTGTGCCGCGTGCCGCTGCTCGACATGCAGCGCTATCCGAAGCTGCACGCGGGCGCCGCATGGCTCGACGAATACGGCGACCCCGACGATCCGCGCGAAGGCGCGGCGCTGGCCGCGTATTCGCCGTATCACCGCGTGCGCGCAGACGTCGCGTATCCGCCGTTGCTGCTGACGACGTCGACGCGCGACGACCGCGTGCATCCCGCGCATGCGCGCAAGATGGCCGCGCGCATGCAGGCGCTCGGTCACGAACGGGTGTGGTACTGGGAGAACACCGACGGCGGCCACGGCAGCGCCGACGATCTCGAACGCGCGGAAGCCGACGCAGCCGAATTCGGCTTTCTGTGGGCCCATCTCGGGCCGGCGCCCGCGCGGCGCTGATCGCGCGCGGGCGGCCTGGGGCCTGTTATCGGCGTGAACAGGTCCTGGACGATCAGCCGACGATCGCGACGACGGGCGTGTGGTCGGACGGCTGTTCCCACGTGCGCGGCACGCGATCGACCTCGCACGACGCGCAGGTCGCCGCGAGCGCCGGCGACAGCAGGATGTGATCGATACGCAGCCCCGCGTTGCGGCGGAACGCCATCATCCGGTAGTCCCACCACGTGAAGGTTTTCTCGGGCTGTTCGAAGCGGCGGAACGCGTCGACGAAGCCGAGTTCGATCAGCTGCGCGAAATGCGCGCGCTCCTGCGGCGACACGAGGTTCTGGCCTTCCCATTTCGCAGGATCGTGCACGTCGCGGTCTTCCGGCGCGATGTTGTAGTCGCCGAGCAGCGCGAGCTTCGGGTAGCGCTGCAGCTCGGTGCGCAGCCATGCCTGCAGTGCGTCGAGCCACTGCATCTTGTAGACGAACTTGTCGGAGTCGAGCGCCTGGCCGTTCGGGAAGTACGCGGACACGATGCGCACGCCGTCGACCGTCGCGGCGATCACGCGCTGCTGCGAATCCTCGAAGCCGGGGATGTTGCGCACGACGTCCGATTCGTCGACGGCGAGCGTGTCGCGCACGAGGATCGCGACGCCGTTGTAGGTCTTCTGGCCGGTGAACCAGCTGCGGTAGCCGGCCGCCTCGAGATCGGCGCGCGGGAATTTCTCGTCCGGCAGCTTCAGTTCCTGCAGGCACAGTACGTCGGCGCCGCTTTGCGCGAGCCAGTCGAGCACGTGCTGTTTGCGGACGTTGAGCGAGTTGACGTTCCAGGTGGCGATTTTGAGTGGCAATGTAAACCCTTGAATTTATTGAGAATATGTTTTTTTTCGGTTTTTATACCCCGATAGGTACCCCGAAAATTGATGTGTTCACGCAACATCACGTTCATTCATGCGCCGCCAGTCTGACATACGTCGTGGAAAGCAAACAGGGCTGCCAGTTGGCAGCCCTGTTGGGTGCCGATGCGAGCCATCACACATCGCTTCGTCGCCATGCGTCTTCGCGCTACTTCAGCTTCCGCAACACTTTGCCAGCGACCGAGTCGACGGTCCTATCCTAGGCGCTGTGTTCGCAGGCCGCTTTTCCGGGGGCACGTTGTTACAGTGGCGTCGCATCCGCCCAGAGGACGGCATAGGCTTCGATTTTCAGGCCGGCAGTTTCACTATCCACCCTCACAATAGAGGCTGGCGAACGCGCCGCAAAGTCCTTCAGTGATTGCGTGAGAGTCCACGCCTGTACCTCGTCTATTGCGATGAGACGGTCGTGCAGGCTTCGAGCTGCGGTGAGCCGAATTTCGAGCGGCCTGGTCGTGCCGTACTGCTTTCGCCAGTTTTCAGCGGCAGGTTTCAGGCTCGTTTTCGCGCTTCCTGCATCAGACAGAACGCGGACCGGCACACCTTCAGGTGCTAGCACTGCAAAATCCGTCAATACCTTAGCGTCTGCGTATGGATCAACGATCAGGACGTCTAGGCGCGCCGTAGTCAGAATTTTCGATACCGCCGCGAATGCGGAAAACGATTCTCCAACGGGGATGAACGCCCCCTGCGAAGTTGCAGGGGCCTTCAGTTCGGCCCTCGCGAGCGCCCTATGGACGATAGCCACGACGATTTGTGCGTTCGACTCGCGCAGTACCGAATCTAGGTTTTGCGCAGCCACCTTTAAGGTAACCAAGTCGCCCAAATCCCCGCTCGCCTCAACCAGCGCGGCCGCTCGCCCCAGCCACTGGTTCGTCTCAGCGGAAATGGGACCTAGGCGCGTCAAATCAGGTGTCGTCTCAACTAGACGGCCCAACTGCACGTAAAGCGATTCGGGATCAAGGCTCATGGAGGCAAGAATATTAAGATAGTCAACAGAGGCATGCCGTGATGCCGCAGGCCGCTTCAGTAACCGCGCGATCGGTATTCGCCCAACTTCCGCTCTTCTTCGGCGCGCTTATGTTCCGTTTCCTTCGCGATGAACTCGTCTTTGCGTTCCAGTAGTACCTTCCAAACGAAATCATGAAAGCTGAACGGATAATGGTCTTGATGATGTGAACCGCCTGGAGTCCATACGAGTCGTTTTCCCTGCAGCATGCTGACAGGCGGGCTGTACACGTAGGTATAGAAGGAAGGTGAGCCACCGCGCAGGGCCTTTGCGACCACCGCGATTTCTTCCTTGGACAGGTGGTCCAATTGGGCAATGGCGACCTCTTGCGCCTGCTCGCGTCGCTCATCTTGTTCCTTGCGACGGACTGCACGCCGTTGCTCTAAGGCGGACTGTTTATGTTTCTCTCGGAAGGGACCGAGCAAGGCGTAGACGCCGCCAACGACGGCCATCGCTGTGAATACGACGGCCACGATAATTAGTACGGGGAGGGCGACAGCACCTAGCAGGCTGTTGAAAAGCGCCTCGTTCCGACGATCGGGGCACTGTTTAAAAGGGTTTCGTATGCGATTGGCCGCTGAGTTGCTGACGAATCGTGCCGGATGCCCCGCTTGCG
>NZ_CADFEH010000035.1:0-85219 GCF_902833155.1 Burkholderia sp. BCC1047
GTGCTGCCGTTCGACTTGCATGTGTAAGGCATGCCGCCAGCGTTCAATCTGAGCCAGGATCAAACTCTTCAGTTTAAACCTGTTACTGTTTTCGGTTCTTTCGAACCGGTCGCTCACTCAAAGCTGACAGGAATATGAATCACTTCATAAACCTGACTTACTTTAGTGTGAGACTCTTGATACTTTCGCTATCTGATCCGAGGATCAGCTCGCTGCCATCAAGCGCCCACACTTATCGGCTGTTAATTTTTAAAGAGCATGTCTGCGAGAAACTTCGTGTTTCCCAGCAGCGCTGCGTTTTCAGCAGCAGAGAAGCGAGATTATGAACCGTGTTTCGCAGTTCGTCAACAACTTTCTGAACGACTTCGTTGCGACTGCGGGGCTCAACTTCCTGTACTGCCCAGGCTCGCTACGACCGAACCCCAACAGCACCGCTTCCCTTCCTTCCGCGCCGCGTTTCCGTTAGCGCGAAAGAGGCGTGATTCTAAGCATCCGCCCCCATCCGCGCAAGCTCTTTGTGAAGAAAGTTTGAAAAAGCCTCCGTGCGCTGGCGCGCACGGTGGCTTTGGGCTCGACAGGCCGTGAAACGCAACGGGCGCCGCCCTCCAAAGATATGACGAAGCCGCCGCTTCCCTTCTATATAAGAGGACGCAGAACAAGCAAGGAAACGGGCGCGGTCGAGTATCATGCCGCGACCGAACCACGCACTCATATTGATGATGGACAGCACGACTCAATCCGGCGACAGCGACCTTCGCGACGAATATGCGGCACTGCGCGAGCGCGCGATCCTGCTGGAAGAACAGGTGCCGCCGCTTCTGCAACGCATCTCGGACATGTTGCCGCGCATCAGCGGCGAATCCGAACTGGCGGACACGCATCGCGAGCGGCTCGTCGGTGCACGCAACGCGGCGCTGGTCTCGATCGAAAACTATCAGCAGGCGATTCCATTCCTGCAGACGGCCGACTCGATCATCGAGCAGCTGGACAAGACGCCCGAGCGCGACGAGGACATCGAGTGGCGCGAATCGCTCCTCCAACGGCTGGACGAGCTGATCGACGTCGCGGTCGTGATGATCGACGATGCGGACAGCTACTTCGAACACGCGCAAGCCTGCGACCTGTCCAGCGTGCCGAAATCCATCCTCGAGGATTGAGCAGGCTTACCCGAAATCGCGCGATGCAGAGGCGTCGCGCCACGCCCGCCGACAGTCGCTAGCTGACCTCTTCGTCGCCGGGCCTGCCGCATCCCCTCACGAAACGCCCCCTGCGATCGCCATCATCCCGCGCAAAGCAGCACGCCGCTCCTACGGCGAATCGAGCACGATCGTCTCGCTCACCATCGGCACACGGATATATCCGCCCGCCGCATCGCCGTACGCATGCGCGTTCCCGTCGATCACGTATTGCGCGGTCAACGCACACAGCGTCGCGTCGCGCGCATCGACGGAGCGCAGCGTCGATACGTCGATGCCCAGCCGCTCCAGCAAGTGCCGGCGCTGGTTGCGCTTCTGCTTCGCCGACGCCACGGCCTTGCCCAGCATCGCGCAGGTAATCGCATACGGATAGGTTTCGAAGCTCACGCGTCCGCCCGCGTAGCGTGCGTCGGTCAACAACGGATAGGCGCCAGCGAGCGCGCGGTAGACGCGCTCGCCCATGAACATCCAGTCGAAGAAGCCCGACGTGCTCGCGACGGCCTGCTCCCGCGACGGTGTCGGAAAGCACGAGATCCGTTCACGCGCGAGCGCCTGTTCGGCCGCGCGACGGCCGCTCCCTGTCCACCACAGGCTCGGCGCGTCAACGCCGATGGCGACGACATCATGAGCGAGGCACAGGGCGGGCAGCGACTCGGGCGCGATCCGCGCTTCCCGGCAGACGACCGTCGACCCACGCAGGATCACGAGATCGCACAGCTTCCTGTCACCGCCGACGTCGACGCCCGCCACGGCAGCCGCTTGCCGTGCGGCGGATCGGGCCGATCGCATAACGCGTGCGTCAGTCCGCCGGCCGCGCGGCGTACGCGGTGTCGAAGATCGCCTCGAGACCCGGATGGACGCCGCGCATCGGATCGACGACCGACTTCGCCCAATCGAAGTACGCCTGCCTGCGTTCGAGCGGCCAATCCGCGGGCGGATGCCGGGCGATGTCGCGCAGGTTGCAGATCTTGTCGGCCAGCTTCACGAGCTTCGCGCGCCGGCTGATGGTGGCCGCGTGTTCGACCTGCAAACGCTTGCGTTCTTCCTTAGGCAACGACTTGTCGTCGGTGACTTCCATCACGATGTCCGCCACGTCCTTGCCGAACAGCCGCAGCAACTCCTGCTCGGTCGTCTCCGTATCCTCGACCGTGTCGTGCAACACGGCCGCGACGATCACGCGTTCGTCCTCGACGCCGGCCTCGTTGGCCAGCACGTCGGCGAGCGCGACCGGATGATTGATGTACGGCGACGCCTCTTCGTCCTTGCGCCGCTGATTGCGATGCTTGTCCGCCGCGAACGCAATCGCGGCTACCAGCTTCTTCATATTCCCCCCTCGTGTGGCCAGACCCGCGACCGTTGAACCGGCCGCATGCGTTTCGGAACTGCTCATACTACCTGTACGCGATGACCGTCCCCGCGCGCGGGCACGCCGGCGTACTCCGCATCACGCGCCGGCCGGCGCGCGCTGCAACTCGACCACGTTGACCCGCGCGCCGAATACGTCCCGCACGAGCGGCAGCAGGTGGTCGTGGTGCGTCAGGAACAGCACCTGGGTGCGCGTCGACAGATCGCGCAGCGCATCGAACCCCGCCTTCGCGCGCGCATCGTCGAAATTGATGAACAGATCGTCGGCGACGAACGGCAGTGCGGTGCGGCTGCCGAGCTGCAACTCCAGCGCCGCGATCCGCAGCGCGAGAAACAGCTGATCGCGCGTCCCTTCGCTCAGCCCCGCGACCTCGACCGACGTTCCCTTCGCGCGCCGCGCATACAGTGCGGGCGGCGTCCGCTCGGTATCGACGGTCAGCTTCGCGAATTCGCCCAGCGTGAGCCCGGCGAAAATCTCGCCCGCGCGCCGGAGCATCGGCCCCTGCTTCTGGTCGCGGTAGCGATCCGTCGCCCACTTCAGCAAGCGGCTCGCGGTGGCTGCCTCCAGATACTGTTCGGCCGCGTCGCCCATCGCCGCCAGCGCCTCCTGCCGTTTCGACTCGGCGACGGCCGCGTTCGCCTGGCCGTCGATCGCGCCGAACGCCTGGTCGGCCACGACCTGCTGCTGCGCCAGCTCGTTCAGCCGCTTGCCCACATCGCCGAGCGACTGCTTCACCGCTTCCAGATGCGCGGGCACGTCGGCAATGTCCTGTTCCGCCACCTCGGCCTCGACGGCGGACCGGGACAGCCCGTCGCCGTCGCGCACCAGCGCTTCGTGCGCGGCATCGACCGCCTGCCGAAGCTGGCGCTGCCGATCGGAACGCTCGGCCAGCGGCAGCGCCGCGTCGATCGACGCGACGCCGGCCAGTTGCAGCAGCGGCTGGATGCGCGCATCGGCGCCCGCGACCGCGGCGGCCGCGTCCGCGACCTTGGCGTCGGCCTGCCGCACGGCCTCGTCGGCCCGATCGATCGCCCGCGCGACTTCCCTGGCGGACGCGAGGCGCATCGTCAGCCGGCGCGCCACGTCCGGCCAGTCGCCGCTCGCCAGCCATTCCGGCGCGAGCGCTTCGGCAAGCCGCCGCGCGCCGGCCTCGAGCGCGGCCAGCTCAGCGCGGATCGCGGCGATCCGGTTGCGCGGCGCGTCGGCATCGGCCAGTTCGGCCGTCACCGTGTTCGCGAGCCCGAGCGCGCCTTCCGCCGCGGCCAGCGTCGTCGCGCTCGCGGACAGTTTCGCGTCGGTCAGCGCGTCGCGCCATTGCGCTTGCCACGCGTCGTAAGCCGCTTGTGCAAGGTCGGCCCGCGACTGCGCGGTCGCGCACCCGCGTTCGGCTTCCCGCGCGCGATCGTCGAGACTGTCCTTTCGTGCGGCCGCTTTCTCGGCCGACTGGACGAAGGTCTCGGCAACGGCGACGAGCGCGGCCAGCCCGTCCGACTCGCCGCCTCGCGATACCGTCGACAGCGCCGCACGCAGCGCGGTTTCCGCGCCGGCGCGGGCAGCACGCATCGTGTCGAATTCGCGGCGCTGGCGATCGAGATCGGCCTGCGCGGCGAACACCGCGTCGCGCTTCGCCAGCCAGTCGCCCATCGCCGCCAGCGGCATGCCGGGCACCGCGGCCGCCGTCGCGAGCGCGGCCCAGGCGTCGCGATGGGCGGCGAGTTCGCGCTCGCGTTCGTCGAGCGCGGCCTGTCGGCGCGTCACACCCGCACGCGCGGATTCGACCTGCTGACGCAACGACTGCAACGTCGCCGCGGCCTGGGTCGCGCCGAGCTGTGCATCGACGAGTTCGTCCGCGAGACGAATCGCGTCGTCGACCGCCGGTGCGCCCGTCGCGAGATCGACGGCGCCGCGGCGGATATCGCCCCACGCGCCATCGCGACGCGCGCGCGCCGCCAGCACGTCGGCGGTCGTGACGACCTTGTGGTTCTCCGCGAAATGCTTCTCCTGCAATTCAAGCCGTTCGAGCTCTTCGAGCACACCGTCCCGCGCGTCGCGCGCGGCAGCGGCCGCGCTCGCGCGTTCGCTGTCTTCCTTGAGCAGCGCGGCAAGCCGCGCCGCCGACGGCACGTCGAGCGCACGCAGCGCGTCGACCGGCATGCGCCACTGGCCAAGTGCATCGAGCGCGCCGGACAGCGTGCGTTCGGCAGCCGCGATGTCGTGCGCGAGCGCCTGCTCGCGCGGGCCGCTGTTGCGAAAACCCTGCGCATCGGCCAGCGCCGCGCGCAACGCTTCCGGCACGTCGACGGTCGACAGGCGCGCCTGTTGTTCGCGGACCTGCGCCAGTTCGCGCGTGCGTTCGTCGAGCGATTCGCGCGCGCCGGCAAGCGCCTGGTGTAGCGCGCCATGTTCGCGCAGCAGGTTCGCGACGGTCTTCAGCGACAGTGCCGTCGGCAACGCGGCGCGCAGCGACGCTTCGTCCGTCGGCCAGCCGAGCTGCGCGGCCGCCGACGACGCGGCGCACAGGTGCCGCTCGACGTCCGCGCCGAGCAGCAGCAGATCCTGCGCGTGATTCATGCATGCGCCGCGCAGCCGATCGAGCGCCTCGATATCGGCTTCGAGCGCCAACGTGTCGGCGTCCGCGGCGATCGCATCGCGCGCCTGCCGCTTCGCGAGCAGGTCGGCGCGCCGTTCCTCGAGCACCTTCTGCTCGGCCGCGAGATCGCCCTGCGCCTTCAGCAGATCCGCATACGCGGTCGGCGGCAACTCGACGACCGCGCCCAGTTCGGCCAGCGCCGCGTCCTTGACCGTCAGCTCCTTCAGGTACGGCGCGAGCCGCCGCACGCGTTCGAGCTTCGAGCGCAGCGCTTCGAGCCGGCGCTGTTCCGCGCGCGCCTGCTCGATCTGCTGCTCGACCGCTTCGCGCGCGTCCTTGCGATCGACCCAGTCGCGCGTGCGCACCTGGACGGCCTTCAGCTCGGTCACCGCTTCGTTGAATGCGGTTTCGGCCAGCGCGAACGCGCTGCCGCTGCGACGCGGCGCCCACAATTCGAGCGCGCGCGCGTCGAGCTCCTCGCGCACCGGCCCGAGGCTGCCGACCCCGGCAGCCGATTCGAACAGCACCTGGCCGAGCTTGTCCGATGCATCGAGAATGCTGCGGCCGCCATCGACCAGCCGCCCGTGATCGAGCCCGAACATCTGCTCGAAGAATTCGCGCGTCGCGCCATCCAGGACGGCCGCCAGATAGTCGTCGGGCAACTTGTCGTCGGCGGGCGTGCGCAACGGACTGCGCCCGCGCGCGCGGTGGAACGCGAGTTCGCCCGTGCCGCTCTCTAGCACGCCGCCGATCCGCAACTCGGGCGTGCTGTGCAGGAAATCGAGCGGCGTCTGCAGCTTCATCCCGAACAGCAACTCGGACACGGCCGTGCGAATCGTCGACTTGCCGGCCTCGTTCGGCCCGACGATCACATGGAAATCCTCGGCGGCCGACGGGAACCGCAGCGTCTCGTCGGTGAACTTGCCGTACTTGATCAGATCGAGCTGACTGATGCGCATCGCTTATTCTCCCCTCGCGAGCCGCGCCAGCAACGCGGGCCCGACCTGCTCGACCAGCGCCGTCAGCTCGCCCGCGCGCGCCATCGTCAGCAGCGGCACGTCCTCCTTCACGTCGCTGCGGACCTTGCCGACGAACGGCTTCAGATCGCGTTCGAGCAGCGCGAGGAAGTCCGGATCGTGCGCGGCATCGGCCAGGATCTGCTTCAGGTCCTCCAGCGCTTCGAGCGGTTCGCTTTCGCCCGGCTGCCGATCGGCCGCGGACGTCGCGAGCCGGACCTTCTCGAGCCACAGCCGCTCGTTGCCGATGATGCCGATCTGGTTCAGCACTTCCGCACGCAACTGCGGCGCACGGCCGAAAAAGAGGCCGTGCGCGGGCGTGCGCCCGGTGACGGTGACGCGCACCGCGCGCGGCACGTGGCCGTCGACGGTCAACAGCGCCTCCAGCGACTGGCCGATCTTTCGCGACAGATCGGCAACCGACAGGCAATCGGACGCATCGACCGACACGGCTTCCCAGCGCAGCACGTCGAGATACAGACGTTCGACCTGCGTCCTGCCTTGCTCGACCGTGACGAGCACCGCGCCGCGCCGGCCCGTCTCGCGGATATGACGCCCCTGCAGGTTGCCGGGAAACACGACGGTAGACGGGCCCGTCCATTGCTGGAATTCGTGCACGTGGCCGAGCGCCCAGTAGTCGTAGCCCTTCGCGTGCAGTTCGGCCAGCGTGCACGGCGCATAGTTCGCGTGCGCCGTATTACCTTCGAGCGCCGTGTGCAGCACGCCGATGTTGTAGTACCCGGGTACCGGGTCCGGATAGCCGATCGCGAGATTGTCGACGACGGCCTTGTCCTTGAAGCTCTGCCCGTGCAACGCGACGTCGAATTCCGGCAGCCGGAAGGTTTCCGGCTTGCGGTGGCCGAACACGGTGACGTTGTCGGGCAGCGTCAGCTTCTTCGTCATCTCGCTTTCGGCATCGTGGTTGCCGCCGAGGACGAACGCGCGGATGCCGGCCTTGCGCAGGCGCCCCATCTGCTGGCCGAAGAAGATGCCGGTGTTGTGATCCTTCCAGTCGCCGTCGTACAGGTCGCCCGCGATCACGAGGAACGCGACTTCCTCTTCGATCGCACGATCCACAAGTTGCCGCAACGCCTCGCGCGACGCGTTGCGCAACTGCGCGGTCGGCGCGTCGGGATACGCGCTCAGGCCGTGCAACGGGCTGTCAAGGTGAATGTCTGCCGCGTGGATGAACTTCACGAAGGTTCCTCTGTTTCATGGCGAACGGGCGACGCCGCTCGCACGGGCCGTGCCGTCAAGCGTCGTCCCGGTAGCCGTCGCACATGCGACATGCGCCGGACCGAATCATGCTGCCCGCTGCAAGCGGGTCGGGATGGTACCTGAAACCGGTAACGACATGCGTTCTCCGTCGGTCCGGATGGCGGGGAAGCACGCGATACCGATACGAACCGACATTGTGCCGCAGCACGAGCGAGCGACGGCGATACCGCGCCGCCGAAGAACGGGCAGCGCACGAAATGATGGCTGCGCGATCGTCCGATCGCGCGAATGGTCATGACGTGATGCCCCGGAATGTTATCGGACCGCGCCGGGCGGGCCGGAACGGCACTTTCGTATCGTCTGTCGTCACGGTGTCGATCGGACATGCTGGCCCGTGCCGGCCGGCGCTGCGATCGCGGCGGCCGGCGGTCGGGAGCCCTGCTATTTAAGCATGGCGCGCAGGCATTAGGCAGGGGGCGCCCGTCGATCCGCGACTGATCGAGCGCGGCACGTCGGTGATGTTCGTTGGAGGCACTTTCTCACCGATGGAAGCGTTGCGGCCGGGCAACCTTGCGCGGGTGCACCGTCGAACCAGACACTTCAACCGCTCGCGATCCGCGAACACGGTCGGCAGATACCGTTTCGATACCAGCCCGCCCCGCGCGACTTGCAACAAGGCAGCGCATCGCTTTCGGGCAATGCGGGAACCGGGACGACGGTGAGCCCGCCTTCCCGGCATCGACTATTCGACGACGTCGGTCGTCGCGACCCGACAGCGCCGACTTCAGATCATCGTCTCGCGCTCGGCCGCACCGGCGAACCGCCGCTCATGCGGTGACCAGTCTTTCATGCGGCTGCTCGAGAAAACCGTCTTCGTAGAAGTAATCGAAGAACGTGCGCAACCAGTCGTTGGCCGGACGCAGACTCGATGCGAGCACGTCGCCCGCGAGCCGCTTCAGTTGGGTGACGTCGATCGGAAGAATGCGTCCGACCGTCGGATCCGCGACGGGATTCAATTTCTTGAGCACCGGAATCAGCATCGAAAGCGGATGCGCGGGGTCCTGCCGGACATGTTCTGCCAACGCCGCGAGCCACGCGTCGTAGCTCATCCGTTCGATCGCGAAGCCTTCGTCTTCGATGAAATCGACCAGCGCGTCCAGCGAGTTCCAGCGCGGGTTGATCACGTGTACGCCCTGCCCCGCGGCAGTCGGGTCGAGCGACGCGCGTACGATGATCCGGCTGACGACGTCGACCGGCAGGATGTTGTCGAATCCCACGTCGCGCGGCGCCTTTCCAAACAGGATGATGCCCTTGATCAATCGACAGAACAGATCGTCCAGGTTCATCCGCCCGCTCACCGCATGCCCGACGATCCGCGCCGGACGATAGACCGTGACGGGAACGCCGCGCGCGTGCGCCTGCGCGAGCAACTGCTCGGCGACCCATTTGCTCTGTTCATAGCCGCTCGTCAGGTGTTCGTGGAACGGCACCGCGAGCGTTTCCGGCAACGCATCCGAATAACGGTTCAGCGTGCCGACCGTGGACACGTAGTGAATCGGCGTCACGCGATGCAGGCTCGCCAGTCTGACGATGTCCTGAGTCGCCAGCACGTTGACCTGCTTCAGTGTCGCGTACGGATAAACGAAGTTGACCAGCGCGCCGTTGTGGTAGATCGCATCGATTTCACGTGCGAGCGCGTCGAATGCGGCCGCCGACAAGCCAAGGTTCGGTTCGCCAAGATCGCCCGGTACGGCGACGATCCGATCGCGGTGTTGCGCGTCCCACAAGCCATGCGACTGCATCGCGGCCTCGATGCGTCGCACGCCGGCGGCCGGATCGTCGGCGCGCACCACGCACATCACGCGTGCGTCGGTCGTCGCGAGCAGCGTATGAAGCAGGTGCACGCCGAGGAATCCGGTCGCGCCCGTGAGCAACACCGTCCGATACGGGCGCCACGCATACGGTTGCCGTGTCTCGATCGTCGGGTCGAGCCGCGCTTCGCCCGGCAAATCGACGGCCGGCGTATCGCGACGCACATCGCCATTCGCGATACTGGCGGCCAGGCCGGCGATCGTCGGCGCGGCCAGCAGCGTTTCCATGTCGATCGGGTGCTGAAGCCGCTCACCGACCTGATACAGCATCACGGTGGCTTGCAGCGAATCCCCGCCGAGATCGAAGTAATTGTCGTGAATGCCGATACGCGGCTGCTTGAGCAACACGCACCAGATGTCGTGGATCGCCGTTTCCACCAGATCGCGAGGCGCCGCATGGCGACCATGCTGGCGAACCTCGACGTCACCGGAAAGCAGCCGGACGCGGTCGATCCTGCCTTTCGCGGAACGCGGCAGAGCCGCGAGCGCGACGATTGCGCCGGCGGACAGTGCCGGCATGCCGCGCAGCCCGGCCAGTCGGCGCACGATATCCGCGGCGTCGGCCGTCGCGTCCTGATGGAACAGCGCATGGTCCCATTGCCCGCTTTCGGCGATCCGCTCCACGAGCGCCACCTCATCGACGCCCGCCTGCCGTGCGACGTCGGCCTCGAAATCGAGCCAGTCCGCCGTCGTCTCGTCGGAACACGCGCTTCGGTCGGGCAGCCACGTATGACAGCCATGCTCGGTGTGCCACGCGTCCAGCGTCGTGCGCAACCACGTACCGTTGCGCGTGACGGTCAGGCTGTCGCGGTCCGGCTTGCCGTTGCGCAACATCAGATCGGGCACCGAATGCCCCGACACGACGAGCGTACCGAGCGCGTCCCCACCCGCCGGGTTCAGATGGGTGTCGGCGACGAACACGGATTCATTGGCCGATTTTGCCGATACCACGCCCGATTCGACGCGATCGAATCCATCGGCCGACGACACCGCATGCGGGAGCGACCACGCAGGCCAGCACAATTGCCGGAAGCGTTTCGCGCCGGGTGCGAGCTCGGCGAGTCTCGCGGCGTCCGCACGCGTCAACGAGCGTGCATCGGCGATGACCCAGTCGGTGCGAAGCGCGCCGGCCGACAGCATCGGCGAGGCGCGGACGATATGACGCGTCGCTTCCGGACTCAGGACGATACCGTGCCAGTGCGCATCCGGAGACGCCGCTCGCCGCAGAAACGCGGGATCGCCGGCGCTCGCGATCTGGTGCAGCGACAGCCCGGCACTCAGTGCGCCCAGTACCGTCCACAACGCCGTATGCGACAGCGGCCCGTCGCCGAGCGCAACATCCCGCGATGCACCGGCCGGTAACGTCGCGCCGAACGCGCGCGCGGCTTCGACAAGCTGGGCGTGCGTATAGCGCACGACGTGCCAATCGCCATCGACATCGCGCCGCAGCAACGAACACGCGCCCTGCACCGGATCCGAACGATCGTCGAGCGCACCGTCGATTTGACCGTACATCGGGTCCTGCTCGTCGAATACGTAACACATGACGCCGGTCAACGGCGTATGCTGCGCGGTCGTCACGCAGCTTCTCAGCGGTTCCGGCGACCAACTGCCGTCGACGAGCGCATCGAATGCGGACGACGGCAGATTCGGGTCGGTCATCACGCAATCGACGCCATACGTCAGCCCGGACAACAGCAACACCAGCCCGGACACGGGATCGTCGCATGCAATCAGCACGCGCTCGCCCGGCCGATAGCCGAAACGCCGCCATTGATGAACCGCACGCTGCACGCGCTCGGCCATCGTTCCATAGGTGACGCCGTGCGCGCCGCCCGGCGACTCGCGCCCGTCCAGTCGGGAAAAGGCGATTCGATCCGGCGTGCGAGCGGCATGCGCGGCGATATGCGCCGACAACGTCGCGTCGCCCATCGATGCGTGTGCGAATGCGTCGGACGCGCCGCCGGTACCCGTCGACGGTCGCACATCGAGCATGAGATCGCACACTTTTCGCGGGGTCGCGTCGGCCAGGATTTCGAGGAGCCTGCGATACTGCGACGCCATGCGTTCAATGAACGCCGCGTCGAAGCGGGCCGTGTCGTAGGTCAACTGAAACGTCAGCGTATCCGTCGGCAATACGATCAGCGCCAGCGCATAGCTCGTTTCCTCGACGGCGCGCGGGTCGTCGATCCGCCACCCGCAACTCGCCGCGAGCCGGTCGAACGCATCGCGGCCCGGATAGTTCTCGAATACGTAAAGCGTGTCGAACAGCGATTGCTGGCGCGGCACTTCGCTGCATTTCAATACGTCCGTGAGTGCGCTGTGCGCATGCTGTTCCAGCCGCTGCGTATCGGCTTGCAAGCGTCGCAGCCAGTCGGTCGCATCGAGCTCGCCGTCGAGCGTCGCACGCCACGGCAGCGTGTTGATGAACAGGCCGGCCATGCGTTCGATGCCGTCCACCTCTGCCGCACGTCCCGATACGACGATGCCGCCGACGACGTCGTCGCAACCGCCGTAGCGCGCAAGCAGCATCGCCCACGCACCCTGGCACAGCGTATTGAGCGTCACCCGGGCGACGCGGCATGCGCGGCCGGCCGCCTCCATCCATCCGGCCGGCATCGTCTCCGCCCGAACCGACAGCGTGCGGCGCGTGTCGGCGCGGCCTGCGGCATCGTTCGCCGGCGAAGGGCATACCGACGGCGCGAATCCTGCCGGCCTGCGATAGCCGCGCAACAGATCGCGCCAATAGTCGAGCGAACTGTCGCCATTGCGTGTGCGCAGCCACGCAACGTAGTCGCGATAGTCCCGCGCGATGGCAGGAAGCGGCGCGTCCGGGCGGGAATAACGCTGAAACACCTCGCCGAGCAGCAATGGCATCGACCAGCCGTCGAGGATCGCGTGGTGATAGGTCCACAGGAACCGATGCCGCTCGTGACCGAGCTCGATCAGCGTGACGCGCATCAGCGGCGCGACGCTGAAATCGAAGCCGCGCGCGCGGTCGCTCGCGAGCAATCGATCGAATCGATCGGCTTGCTCGTCGGCCGCGTGGTCGCGCCAGTCGATCACCTCGAACGGCAACCCGACCGTATGCCGGACGACCTGCAACGGATTCTCTTCGTGCAGGCGAATGAACAGCGTCTTGAGTGTGTCGTGGCGATGCACGACCGCTTCCCACGCGCCGCGGAATCGCTCGAGGTCCAGCGGGCCATGCAACACGCAGGAAAATTGCTCGACGTAGATACCGGAGGCCGGATCGAGTCGCGAATGGTGAAGCATGCCTCGCTGCAGAGGCGTAAGCGGGTAAATGGTGTCGACGTTTCGGGTCATCCTGGATTCCTGGTGCGGTCATGCTCGACGAACGCGCGGTATCGCGCGCCGCCGCGTTCAGCGCTCGAGTGCGTCGATTTCTTCCAGCAGCGCGTCGAGCGCGTCCTGGTCGACATCGAGTTGAGGAACGTCGTCGGGTGTCAGACCGCCCACCCCGTCGGCGCTGCAATGGCGAATCAGCATCGTCAGCGCCTCTTCGACGCGGCACATCAGGCAGCCGATGCTCTCATCGACGCCCGGCACCCCGAAGAAGCTGGACTCCACGGTCAGCCTGCCGCGCGACACGTATGCAACCACGTCCAGCAGATGCGTGCGCCGCTGACGCGGGCTGCGGATGCCCGGCGCCGGTTCGGGCGGCCCGCCGTACAGCGGCGACGACGGTCCCGACAATTGCTCCAGTTGACCGAGGTACGTAAACAGGATCGGTGCGCGCGGAAACGACGCCAGCGCATCGGCGCCGGCCTGCGGTTTCGTGTCGAGATAGCGCAGCACGCCATAGCTCGCGCCCTTGCGCGGCACCTCGCGCAGTCGGGCCTTGACCGACTTGATGAGCGCTGATGGATCCGCGGTGTCAGCCGGCGTGTCCATCAGCACCGGATAGATCGACGTGAACCAGCCGACCGTGCGGCTCAGGTCGATCGCGTCGCCGAGGCCATCCCGGCCATGCCCCTCGACGTCCACCAGCAACGCATCGCTGCCGCTCCATGCATGGAAACCCGCGTGCAACGCGGCGATGAGCAGGTCGTTCGCGTCGGTGCCGTAAGCACGCGGCGCCGTGGTTCGAAACGCGTGCGTCAGATCCGCATCGAGCGTGATCGCGCAACTGAGCGATGATTCCTGATAAGCATGCTGAACGATCGAGGTCAGCCCGTGACGCATCAGCGCGACCCGCTTCGGCCCGCCCAGCACGTCGCGCACCTGTGCGTTCACGCTGCGCCAGTAGAGACGGTCGTCGTCGAGCGCGTCGCCCTGCGCCAGCGCGAGCCACTGGTCGACCCACGCCTTCACGGAGCTCGTCTTCAGCAGCAACGCCGCCGCCGTGCGGTCACGCAAGCGCAGATAGCAGTCGGCCAGATCCTGCAGCAGGATGCTCCAGGACACACCGTCGATCGCCATGTGATGAACGACGATCAGCAGCCGGCTGCTCGACACGCTGGTGCTCTCGAGCCACCTGACCGCGATGAGTCGGCCGCCCTCGAGGTCGAGGCTGCGCTGTGCGGCGTCGATCGCATCGCGCCACGTGCGTTCGCAATGCCGGCCAGCCGAGTCGATACACGGAACGATCGCAAAATCGACGGCGTCGGTGCCGCCGTCGCCGGCAAACACGTGCCGCATTCCGTCGCCGTGCGCGACGAACCGGGAACGCAGCACGTCGTGATGGCGGATGACGACGCGAATCGCCTCGGCCATGATGTTCGCGTCGGGCGTCTCGCCGAGCGGAACGAGCAGCGCCTGGTTGAAGTGCGAACGATCGACGTCGACGCGCTCGACGAACCATTGCGCCGCCGGACCGAGCACCGTCTCGCCCTGCACCGGCCCCTGATCGACATCGAGACCCGGCGTCTCGCGCACCACCGTCGACAGGCCCGCCACGGTCGTATGCAGGAAGATGTCCTGCGGCTTCAAGTACATGCCGTCAAGCGCGGCTCGCGATACGATCACCGCGGCGAGAATCGAATCGCCGCCCAATTCGAAGAAATCCTGATCGACGCCGACCGACGGCTGGCCCAGGACGTCGGCCCAGATCGCCGCGAGTTTGCGCTCGATGTCGGTCGACGCGCGACGGTCGGCCCGCTCGCTTGCGCGAGGCAGCGGGAGCCCGCCTGCGTCGAGTGCGCCGCCCGCGTCGAGCGGCAGCCGGTCGAGCACCACGATCGCGTCAGGGTGCATCGCGTCCGGCAACGCATGCTTCAATGCCGAACGAACCGCGTTTTCGAGCGCATGCGCATCCGCGTGGCCGTCATCCGCGACGAGATAGGCGACCAGCATTTCCTGCGTGTCGCGGACGACGCATGCACAGGCGACGGCGGCCACACCGGGAATCGCGGAGATGGCCTGCTCGACCGTGCCGATCTCGATCGGCACGGGCCGGTGACGCGCGACCCGTGAAGAAGGATCGGCGCACAGCATGTCGGCGCCACGGCGGACGACCGACACGCCAGTGGGTATCAGCGTCCTGTCCGTGGGCGCGGTTTCGAGGGGCGCTCCCACATCCGACGCGCGGATCGACGCGCCGTCGAAGAAATGCAGTTTTCCGGCCTGACGATCGTCGGCGAAACTTCCGGACGATCCGAGCGCGAACGCAACGCGTCCCGGATACGACGGCGCCAGCAATTGCCAGCCGTCCGGACCGGCCGCGAACGCACACAGCGCCGAACCGATGTCCGCGTGCTGCACCGGGACGAAGTACGCCGCTGCGGGTATCCGGTTGGCCGCGGTGAGCGACTTCACCGGTTGCGGATGCTCGCCGTACGCGACAAGCGTGCGTGCCCGCCCCATGCCGGCGACGTCGGCACGTTGCAACAGAAGCGACGGCAGCAGGAGCGACGGGCCGTCCGCGAGCAACCGGTCGAGTGCCGCGTACGCGATGGTCGCGATCGCCGGGTCGCCGGAAGCGAGCGCACCAATGGCGGCCTGCTCGGACAATCGAACCGTGCCGCCGACAAGTACGGCCTGGGCAAGCGCCGCTGCCGACAGCCAGTCATGCGCGCCGTGCGGAACGAGCGCCGTTGCGTGGGCGTCGAGATGGAGCAATTGACCGACATAGTCGAGCAGCGGCTCGACCGCCGACGCGCTGCCTACGGCAACGCCGTCGCCGCGCGCGGCGACATCGCGCACATGCACCACTTCGATCGCGCCGATCTCCCAGCCGGCCCACCCGTCGCTGCGTCCGCGGCACACCGCGTCGGCCGTGTCGCCCGACACCGTATAGCACGCGCCGACGGCGCGGATCGCGAGCAACGCGACCGCGCGTTCGGCGACACCTTGCAACCGGAGTTCGACTCGCTTTCCGGCACCGATCCCGAGGGCGTCCAGTTGTGCACGGACGGCGCGAACCGCATCGCGGACCTCGCCATCGCTGATCGCGCGATGGTCGAATTGCCAGACCACGCGCGAGGCATCTAGCTGCACCTCGGATTCGGCATGGGCCGCGCGGCGCACGAATGCGTCGGCTGCGGCAATGCGGCTTCGCGCATCGTCGATCGGCGCGGTCGCGAGTGTGTACTGGTGCAGAGAACGGCTGGTGTCAGCCACCACCTGCACGACGAGATGCACATACTGGCTCGCGAATCGCTCGATCGTTTCGTCGTCGAACAGATCCGTATTGAACGTCCAGGCGGTCAGATATTCGTCACCGAGATCCTGTACGTTGAGCGTCAGGTCGTGTGTCGCGCCGCGCGTACCGGTGCTCGATGCGGCGAGACGCTCACGATAGAACGGCACGCCGCTCCCGCCTTCGGCGGCGAAATCGCCGCGCGCCTGGTTCCAGTTGTACATCACCTGGTAGATCGGCGACCGGCTCGGATCGCGCGCCGGGCGCAGTGCATCGACCAGCAACGGAAACGGATAATCCTGGTGATCGAGCACGCGCAGCATCATCTCGCGCGTGCGCCGCAGCAGATCGTCGAACGAATCGTCCGGTCGGACTTCGCACGCGAGCACGACCGTGTTCACGAAATGGCCGACCACGCTCTCGCTGCCCGGCGCATTGCGCCCGGAAGTCGGTGCGCCGATCATCACCCGCGCCTGCCCGGTGTGAAGGTGAAGATGCAATTGATAGACCGCGAGCAGCAGCATGTACGGGGTCACGCGCAGCAGCCGGGCCGTGTCGCGCACCTGCTGCGATAGCGTCGCGCCGAGCGACCGATCGTATACGCGGCCATGCTCGGTTTTGCGCGGCGGGCGCAACCGGTCGGTCGCGAGGCTCAACACCGGAAATCCGTGTGCCAGCTCGCGCCGCCAGAACGCCGCGAGATGCTCGCCGTCCGCGCCGTCGAGCCGTGCGCGCTCGTGTTCGACGCAATCCTTGTACTGCACCGGCAGCGGCGGCAACTTCAGCGGCTCGCCCGCGCGGGCGAGACGGTAGAGCGTGCGCAGCTCGTTGAGCAGGATCTCGAGCGACCAGAAATCGGCGGCGATATGGTGAACGTTCAACAGCAGCACCACGCGAATCGCGTCGGCGCCGTCGTGCTCGTTCAGCAGCAGCTTGAGCCGGATCGGCGATTGCGTCAGATCGAACGGGCGATTCGACTCTTCGTCGATCCACCGGCGGATCGCGGCTTCGTCGGCCGCGAACACGCGATCGACCGAGAACTGCGCGCGCGCTTGCGACCCCACCTGCTGACGCGGCTCGCCATCGATCACGCGGTACGCGGTGCGAAGGATCGGATGGCGTGCGATCAGATAGTCGACGCAGCGGCGCAGCGTGGATAGGTCGACATCGTCGTCGATGCGCGTTGCGTACGTCACGTTGTATGCCGCGCTGTCGGGATTGAGCTGATGCAGCGACCAGAGCGATTTCTGCGCGAACGAGAGCGGGTAGGTGCCCGCCGTTCCCGCAAATTGCTCGAGCAGCGCGATGAGCGTCGCCTTGTGGGTCTTCAGCTCGTCGACGAGCGAAGGTGTGACCGCGCCCTTCGGCGCCTTGTATTGCAGCTTGCCGTCCCGGGTCCAGAGCTCGATGCCGCGCCCCGCCAGTTCGTTGATGAATTCGATCGAGCTCACAGCTCTCCTCCTTCCATTTCGACGCCGAACGTCGCTTCTCCCGACACCACGTCGATCCGGTCCGCCGCGCGCGATGGGGGTGTTCCGTCGGGCGCCCGCGACTCGCTGCGGTCGAGCGTCGTCACGATCGTGCGCGCGACGTCGTCGACGGACGCGCCTTCGAGCAATCGCCCGAACGGAACATCGACGCCCAGCTCGCTGCGCAATGCATTGCGGAATTCCGCGGCCATCAGCGAATCGAGGCCGAGCTCGATCAGCGGAATATCCGGCGCGATCCGCTCGCTCGACGTATGCAGGGTCGCGGCGATGGCGTCGGTCAGGTGTCCGCGCAGCAATTGCATGCGCTCGTCGTCCGGCACCCCCGCGATGCGCTCGCGCAAGCCAGGGCCGGTACCGGCCGGGCGATGCGCCGGCGGCGCTGGCGGCACGAGTTCCGACAACAGCGCGCCCATCGCCCGGCTCGGGCTGCGCTTGATCAGCGTATCGACTTCCACGTTCCAGATCTGCGTCTGCCCGTTGGGTTCGGCGACCAGCGCGTCGAACACGCGCAGTGCGACGTCCGGCTCGATCGGCTTGAGACCGAACGACGCGATGCGGCGCAGTTGCCGCGCGTCGAGCTGATCGACCATCCCGTTGCCGCCCCACAGGCCCCAGTTCATCGTGTGCCCGGGCAAACCGTCCTGGTTGCGCACGGCCGTCAGCGCGTCCACGTAGGCGTTCGCGGCGGCGTATGCGCATTGGCCCGGGGAGCCGATGCAGGCCACGATCGACGAAAACGACACGAAGTGCCGCAGCGGCAGATGCGCGGTCGCGCGATGCAGATTCAACGTTCCAGCGACTTTCGGCGCGAGCACTTTCAATACGTCGGTCATCGGCTGAGTCGCGAGCAGGCCGTCGTCAAGCGTGCCCGCCGCATGCAGGACGCCGACGAGGGGATGCGCGGAATCCGCTTCGAGCGCATGGACCAGCGCGTCGATGTCGGCGGACGAGGCGACGTCGGCCGCCACGAATTCGACGATCGCGCCGTGCGCATCGGCGATCGACGCAAGTCGCGCGCGTTCGCTGTCGGTCGGCACCTGGCGGCTGGCCGACACGATCTTCGGCACGCCATTCCGGATCAACTGCTCGATCACCCACGTGCCGATTGCACCGCGTCCGCCCGTCACCAGATAGGCGCCGCGGGCAAGCGGTTGCGCCGCGCCGGCGTCGCGTGCGACGAGCCGCGGAACGTATACGGTGTCGCCATGCGACACGAACTGCGTCTCGCCGGTCGCCGCCGCGCCCGCCAGCGCGGTCAGCGCATTCGCGCAAGACGTCGCGTCGGGCGCCGGCAGATCGACCACACACACCGGAATGTCGCCGCTCTCGTGCATCAGGCTGCGGGCGACGCCCCAGGCGGCCGCCTGAAACGGCGACACGCGCACGTCGATGCCGGACACGTGCTGCGCCGCCTGGGTCACGATGCAGACGGTCGGTGTGCGCTGCGGCCAGCGGGTCGACTGCACTTCGCGCCAGATGTTCGCGAAGCGCCGGTAAGCTGCGCCGACTGCGGCGAGTTCGTCTTTTGATTCCGCATCGTCTATCGACGGCCACACGTAGAGCAGCACAGTCGGCCGTGCATTCAGGCCGGCGAGTGCGTCGTCGTCGAGTGCAGCTCGAATGCGCTCGGCGCCAGCATCGTCGTCGAACAGGTCGTCCATCGGCAGCGCTGCGGTTGCGCACGCGTTGCCAGCGTCTTCACATGCGTGCGCCAGCATCGCGTCCAGCGCGGACCCGTTGCCGATCAGCACGAAGTTCGCGCGCGCGTCGGCCGCCTCATGTTTGGCCGCAAACGGCCGCCAGACGAGCGTGTTCAGCGCGACAGGCTCCGCGACCCGCTGAAACCGTCGCGGATCGACGGCCATCAGCCGCAATCCGGAGACGACGGCGACGCAACTGCCCGCGTCGTCGTATATCCAGAGATCCGCGGTAGCAACGCTGCGCTTCACCCGAGCCCGCACCGCACACCACACCGCCTGCACGCCGCGCATCGGCATGCAAGCGATCCGTTCGATGCCGATCGGCACGAAAGCGGTGTTCAGATCCGCATCCCATAGCGCGCCCGCGACGGTCTGAAACGCATTGTCGAGCAGCGCCGGATGAACGATGCGGACGAGGTCGTCCGTGCCGTCCGGCTCCATTTCGATTCGGGCCAGCGCCACGTCGCCGCCCCGCGACAGCGCGCGAATCGAGCGAAATGCACCGCCGTATTCGAGGCCGGTCGCTTGCAAACGCTCGTAGAAACCGTCGACCGGCAACGCGTCGCCGCATTGCGCGCGCCATTCATCGAGCGCCGGCACGTCGGGCACGTCGGCAACGCCATGCGTCGTCCCGATCTGCGCGGCGCACTGCAACGTCCATTCGGGTTGGGAAGCGGCCGTGTCGTGGCAGGCGTGAATGTCGATCCGTGCGCTTTCTTCGCCCGGATGCGAGGGATCACCTGCGTGCACGACCGTGCCGAACGTCACCGCGTTGCCGGGCTCCAGCGTGAGCGCGTTATCGAACGACACCTCACGCGCGACGAGCCAGCGGCCGGCCGCGGATTCCGTATCGCCGCCATCGCGCCGCGATGCGGCATCGAGCAGCGCCTCGACGAAGCCTGCCGCCGGGAAAACGAGTTGCCCGTGCACGCGGTGTCCGCCCAGAAACGGCAGATGCCGATCGGATACCTCGCTCTCGTAGCGAAGATGATCCGATGCCGGAATCGCGAGATGCCGGCCCAGCACGCCGCGACCGGCGGTCCGACGCGCGCCGGTTGCGCTCGTCAGCACGTTCGCCCGCTGCGCCGGCTCCCGCGCATTCACCCAGTAACGCTGCGCTTCGAGCGGATACGGCGGCAGCACGCCGCGGCGCGCGGCTTGCCGCATCGGCGCACCGGTTCGGGACCGCTCATACGCATGCCAGTCGACACGACGACCGCACATATAGACATGTGCCAATGCACGCAGCAACTGCTCGGTCTCGCGCCCGTCATGGTTCATCGACGGCAGCGCAATCACGTTGCGATGATCCGCCCGCTCCGTCGTGCATGCGGTAACGAGGCTCGAAAGCGTCTTGCCAGGCCCGATCTCGATGACCGTCGTCACCTTGTCGTCGAGCAGGGTGTCGACACCCGCACGGAAGGCTACCGTGGCCCGAACATGCTCGACCCAATACGCGGGATCGCACAAACGTTCGACCTCGAATCGGCCCGTCACGTTGGACACGATCGGAATCGCAGGCGCGCGATACCGCACGGTCGCGGCGACGGCGCCGAATTCGGCGAGCATCGGCTCCATCAGCGGCGAATGGAATGCGCGCGATACCGCCAGCGCTTTCGTCGCGATGCCGCGCGACGCGAACAGCCGCTCGATCGACTCGATTGCATCCGGGTCGCCGGACACCAGCACGCTCTCCGGTGCGTTGTCCGCGGCGATGGCGACCCGTCCGGGGTAGTCGCGCACCGCATCGGCCACGTGACGCACGCTCGCGAACACCGCGAGCGCACGGCCCGGCGCGGTGAGCGTATCCATCAGACGTCCGCGCGCCGTCACGAGACGGCAGCCGTCCTCGATCGAGAACACGCCAGCGATGCACGCAGCCGCGTACTCGCCGATGCTGTGGCCCATCACGACCTCCGGCACGACGCCCCAGTGCATCCACAAGCGCGCGAGCGCGACCTCGAGCGCGAACATCGCCGGTTGCGTATAACGCGTTTCGTTGATCCGGTCCTGATGGTCGCCCCACAGCACGTCCACGAGCGACAGTTCTCCTTGCGCCTCGATATGGCTGTCGCATGCGTCGAATACGTCGCGAAACGGCGCGAAATCCCGATAGAGCTGTCGAGCCATCCCGGCGCGCTGCGCGCCCTGTCCGGTAAACAGGAACGCAAGGCGGTCGCGGGCGCCGCCCGGCTGCCCGCTCCGGACCGTCATGGCCCGCGCCGCGTCCGACAGCGCATCGAGCAGCGTGTCGCGAGCATCCGCGACAATCGCCACGCGATGCCGATGGCTGTCGCGCGCGAGACGCAGCGCGCTGGCGACCGCGTCGGGCGCCAGCGACGCGTCTGCCCTCACGTGCGCCGCGCAGTCTTCGATCGCCTGTTTCAACATCGGCGCCGTGTGAGCGGACAACGGCCAGATATCGTGACGCGCGTGCCCGGCCAGCGCGACGTCCGCGTCGGGTTCCGCTGCGCGCGTCTCCTGCCATGCCTCGACGATCAGGTGTGCGTTCGTGCCGCTCATGCCGAACGAACTGATCGCCGCGATACGCCGGCCCGGTCGGGACGACGGCCACGCCGCATGCTCGGTCGGCACGCGAATGCCGTTCGCATCCCAGTCGACGTGCGTGGTCGGCGTATCGTAATGCAGATGCCGCGGCAGTTCGCCCTTCTGCAGCGCGCACACGACCTTCATCAGCCCGGCGACCGCGGCGGCCGATTCGAGGTGCCCGATATTCGTCTTGATGCTGCCGACGTACAGGTCGCCGGTGCGATTCGTGTCGCGGCAATACACGTCCTCGAGCGCACGCAGCTCGATCGGATCGCCGAGCGGCGTACCGGTGCCGTGCGCCTCGACGTAGTCGACGTCGGCCGGCGACACGCCGGCGTGCTCGAGCGCGTCGCGGATCACGTCGCGTTGCGCACGGCCGTTCGGCGCCGTCATCCCGTTGCTGCGCCCGTCGTGATTGACGGCGGAGCCGCGGATCACCGCCCGGATCGGCCTGCCCTGCGCACGCGCATCGGACAGCCGCATCAGCGCGACGACGCCGCAGCCTTCGCCGCGCACGTAACCGTCGGCAGCCGCGTCGAACGTCCGGCAGCGGCCGCTCGGCGACAGCGCCTGAAGCTCGCTCAGCGCGATCGTCATCTCCGGCGACAGCATCAGGTTCACCCCGCCCGCGAATGCGACATCGGACTCGCGGGTACGCAGGCTATGGCAAGCCAAATGGACGGCGACGAGCGACGACGAGCACGCGGTGTCGAGATGCAACGCCGGGCCATGAAATCCGAACAGGTACGAAATGCGTCCGGCCGCGAAGGGCCGCGCGGTACCGAGCGAGGTTTGCGCATAGCTGAGCGCGTCGCCCGCGACGCTCTCGCTGACGCGCGCGTAGTCGTCGACCGACGAACCGACGAACACGCCGGTTCGGTACGCCGCGATCGCTTCTCGCGAAAAGCCGGCATCTTCGAGTGCACGCCACGTGCATTCGAGCAACAACCGCTGCTGCGGATCGATGTGCGGCGCCTCGCGCTCCGACACGCCGAAGAATCCCGCATCGAAACGATCGACATCGTCGATGAACCCGCCGTGCCGGCTGTAGCTCGTGTCGCGCCGGCCCGGCCGCGGATCGTAGATCGCATCGGTCCATCGGTTGGCCGGCACGGGGCCGACGGCGTCGGTCCCGTCCGCGAGCATCGACCAGAGCGCGTCGGCGGAATCCGCGCCGCCGGGCAGGCGGCAGCCCATACCGACGATGGCGATCGGTTCGTTCATCGCGCTGCGCGCGTCGGCCAGTTCGCGTTGCAGCGCGTCGATCTTCAGCAACGCTTGCTTCACGGGGGTAAGGGGCGCGGCGGGCGCGCCGTTGGACTCGATCATGTGTACCACTCCAGACGTTCGCGGAACGAGACTGCCGGGGATCGGCTCAGCGCTGCAGCGCTTTCAGCAGCAGCGCTTCGGCCTGCGCGTCGGAGAGCGCCGCAAGCTGCTCCCGGGTAGGCGGCGCATCGGCGCCGCCGACGATCGGCGCGGAATGCGCGTGCGCGGCGGCCGATGCGGGCGCGTCGCTCGATCGCAACGCATCGGCCGCGCCCTGCATCCGCGCCAGATGCGCGGCAAGCTGCTCGACGTTCGAACAGTCCCACAGCACGGCGGCGTCGAACGTCAGCCCGATCGTGTGCTGCACCTTCAACGAAAACTGGAGCGCGCTCATCGAGTCGAAACCCATCTCGACCCACGCGGCCGTGCGCGACACCTGCGTCTCGGCGATCTTGAGCCGCTCGGCGACGATCCGTACGATCCGGTCCGCGATTTCGCGCTCGATCAGCGTCGACTCGGAATGGGGCGCAACCTCGGCGACAGCTGGCGCCAGCGCACCGTCACGCGCCGCGCCCGCATCCATCGCGTAGGCGCCATCGGTCCAGCTGGCGACGGCCCGCAGTTCGCCTTGCAGATACGCACGACGACACAGCGCACGCGCGATCTTGCCGCTGGAAGTCTTTTCGATGGTTGCCGGCTCGACCAGCACGATCGCGTGCGGCGTGACCCCGAAGTCCTCGCCGATCGCGACCACCATCGCGCGCAGCGTGGCGTCGAGGTCCAGCGTGCGGCGCGCGGTGCGCCCGACTTCCTGGATGATCACGAGCTTCTCTTCGCCGTCCGCTTGCACCGATACGGCGGCGCCGCACCCGCGGCGCAACGCCGGCACCGCGTCCTGCACGCACGCCTCGATATCCTGCGGATACAGGTTGCGGCCGCGCACGATCAGCATGTCCTTCACGCGGCCGGTCACGTACAGGCGGTCGTCGACGATCGCGCCCAGATCGCCGGTGCGCAGGAACGGACGGGCACCAAGCTCGTCATCGACATGCGCGCCGAACGTCGACTGTGTCGCTTCCGGGTTGCCGTAGTAGCCCACGCCGATCGCGCCGCCGCGCACCCAGATCTCGCCGACGCCGTTCGGGTCGGCCACCGGGCGACCATCGGGGCCCGCGATCCGGATCTCGGTACCGGGCGCCGTGCCGCCGCACGACACGAGACTCTTCGCGTTCGCGGCGCCGGGCTGAACCGGTTCGACGATGCCGGCGGCGAGCTTCACGTTATCGACGTCCAGAAAATAGGCGCCTTCGCCGCAAGGCACGCCCGATACGATCAGGGTCGCCTCGGCCATCCCGTAGCACGGATAGAACGAGCCGGGCTCGAAACCGTGCGCGCGCGCAGCGTCGATAAAATCGGTGACGGTCTGACGATGAATCGGCTCCGCGCCGCAGAACGCCACCCGCCAACTGGACAGATCGAGCCGGCCGCCGTCGTCGCTTCCGTCGAGTGCGGCAGCGGCAAGCGCATACGCAAAATTCGGCCCGCCGGACGTCGTCGCGCGGTGTGCGGCAATCGCGCGCAGCCATCGGCCCGGCTGCTGAACGAACGCAACGGGCGACATCAGCACCACCGACAGCCCGATCGACGCCAGTTGCAACGGCATCGACAGTCCCATGTCGTGATACAGCGGCAGCCACGACAGCATGCGCGTGTCGCGATCGTGCTGCATCAGCAGCGCGATCGACCGTTGGTTGTCGATGATGTTGCCGTGCGTGATCATCACGCCCTTCGGCGTGCCCGTCGATCCGGACGTGTATTGCAGGAACGCAAGATCATCCGGCGCCGGCATGCGCGGCAACGCCGACGTATCCTGCGCACCGGCGTCGACGAGCGCTTCGTACGTGACGAGCTTGCAGCCGGCGAACAGCTGCTGCGTCGCGCGCAGGGTCTCGATGGTCTCGACCGAGGTCGCCGGCGCAACGATCAGCGTCGCGCCGCAATTGTCGGCAATCGCATGCAGCTTCGCCCATTGCGCGACCTTGCGTACCTGCTGCGGATGATAGGCCGGCACGGCGACGCGCCCCGATGCCAGACATCCATAGAACGTGCAGACGAATTCGGCGCTCGTCGGCAACAGCAGCAGCACGCGAGCGCCCGGCTCGGTCAGTTGCGCGAGTCCGCGCGCCACGCGCATCATGCCGGCATGCAGATCGCCGAACGTGCTTTCGCTTTCGATCGCTTCGCCGTCGCGCAGGATGGTCAGCGCGACGCGGTCGGGGTCCCGCTCGGTGTGATGGGCGAGCGTCTCGATGATGGAGGTCGGTTCGACTTCCATCTGAAACACGTTCGGATTCGGATGCGTCGTCATGGTGTGTCCAGAATGAGGTCTGTGCGCGCCGCCGCGCAAAGGCGGCGGCTTGCGCACGGGGGTGATCTCATGCGTCGCGCAGGAACGCGTCCGCGATCGCGCGGCGATTGAGCTTGAGGTTGCGCGTGCGCAACCCGCCTTCGACGTCGAATGCGCGGTCGGTGAAAATCACCTTCACCAGTTGCCGTTGTGCGGGCAGCGTGCCGTTGACCGCGCGGACGAGCTCGCGCAGCGCGTCGGTGACGTCGGGATCGTCCGGCCGGCGCGTCGCGATGACGACGCTGAGCCCCGCTTGCGCACCCGCCATCACCACGGCCACGTCGACGCGCGGATCGCGATACAGCAGCGCCTCGATCGGTTCGGGATGGAATTTCTCGCCGTTGCTCGTGATGATCGCGTCCTTCTTGCGCCCGACGACGCGCAGAAAGCCGTCGCGGTCGAATTCGGCAATGTCGCCCGTCGCGACCGCATTCGGTGCGATGAATGTCGCGCGACTGTCCTCGTCCGGCGCATCGAAGTAGCCGAGCGACAGCAGTGCGTGCCGTGTGACGACGACTTCGCCGTCCTCCAGCAACGAGACGCTGCCCGGCTCCGCCGGCTGGCCGACCGTACCCACGCGTACCTGCCCGGGCTTGTTCCACGCAACCATGCCGGCCTCGGTGATCCCGAATGCCTCGTACAGCGCGATCCCGCAATCCCAGAAGAAATCGAGCGCCGCGCGCTTGATCGGCGCCATCCCGGTGACCATGTAGCGGATGTTGCCGCCGGTCAGCGCGCTCAGTCGCTCGGCGAGCGTCGACGGATCGCTGCCGGGCCCGGCAGCCGCGCGCGCCAGCGTATGCAGCGTCTCGTACAACACCGGCGGTGCGATCACGAACGTCGGGCGGTGCCGCTTGAGTCCCGGAAAGAGCCCGTGGAACGGCACCGACACGAGATCGACCCCGTGATACAGGCAGAAGTAGTACGTCATCCGTTGCTGATAGTTCGCGAACGGCAAAAACGTCAGGAACCGCTCGCCCGGTGCGACGCCGAATGCGTCGCCATACAGACCGAGCAAGTGCGCGGTGCCGCGGCGGCTCATCACGAGCCCTTTGGTCCTGCCTGTCGTGCCCGAACTGAACACCAACGAATGGGTATCGGGTGCATGCTCCACCCGCACAGGTTCGATACGCGCGCGCGAATCGCCGCGGCTGGCGGGATCGATATCCACGACGCGCCCGGCGATCGTCTCGCTGGCATCGATCCATCGTGCGTCTACTGCCAGCACACTCAGCTGGTAGCGCTCGATCAACGCGTCGCACGTGTCGAGCAGGCCATCGTTCGGAAACGCGACCGAAACGCAGCCGAGCTCGATGCACGCCAGATCCCACACCATCCACGGATAGCCGTTCGGCGCCGCGATGCCGACGCGCGCCCCGGGTACGAGGCCGATTGTCTTGCCGCGCTCGACCGTGGCGAGCACGTCTTCGAACAGTTCGTGGAAGGTCCGGACGGTTTCGGCGCCCTTGTCGTCGACAAAGGTCAGCGTATGACTGCTGTCGCGCAAGCGCGCGACGAGATCGTCGAAGGTCATCATCGGCGTTGTCCCGTCACGCGTGCGCGACGCCCTCGGCGGACGCGTAGTACTTTTGTGCGGCGCTTTCATACATGTTCCAGAACAGCTTGCACGTGTGGCGCACCGCGAACAGCGCTTCCTGTTGCATCTCCACGGTCGTGCACAGGTCGGTCACGAGCGAGATGCCCTCGGCGACGTGCGCGACGTCCTCTTTCTGGTGAACCGAGAAGAATCGCGTGTCTTCCTCGGTGAGCCCGTAGCACTTCGCCAGAATCGAGTGGCGCGCGTCGCCCGCACGGGTTTCCAGGCTCTGCCCTTCGCTCGCGATCATCACCGCGGCGGCGCCGATATGGTAGGTACCGTCGCCCTTGCAGTTCTCGAGGCGATAGTCGATCAACTCGCGCGTGGCCGCGGACGGCGTCCACGCATCGCGCTCCTCGTCGCTGATGTTTTGCGCGCGAATGAAGTCTTCCATGAGCTCGACATGGTTCTTCGTTTTCGAGAAGCGCCCGGTTTCCTCTTCGAACAGGTTGTACAGCAGCCGGCGCTTGTGATCGGGAAACGGGCAGCGGAAGTACAGGTTCTCGATGTACTCGAGAAAGTACCGGGTGATCTGGTATCCCTCGAGCGAGATGATCTTCAGCAAGCGCCAGTTTTTCTGCGGCGTGAACAACTCCGCGAAGATCGGGTGATCGAGCGTGAGCTGCTCGTCCAGCGTTTCGCGCAGCGCGCGCGAAAACGTCGCTTTGTCCATCAGCACGGCTTCTTTGGTGAGGGTCATGATCGTTCCCTGTCGGTGAGGTAACCGGCAATGTAATGGCGGCTTTCAAGACTGAAACCTGTCCGTTCGGGCGAGTGTTTCCCTTGCTGCGCCAACCCTGTACGTCAGTGCAGGTAGGCAGTGCGGTGGCTTGACGCTATAAAGCGGAACCCCTACGGCACTTGGAGAATCCGATGGACGACCACGCGAACGTGTTCGCTACGCTTACCGAACTGATTCCGCAGATTGCTGCGCTCGATATTGCGCCGGACATGCTGACGCGGGAAACGTCGCTGACGTCGGATCTGATGCTCGATTCGATCTCGCTGCTGTCGCTGATGGCGCTGACCGAGGATCGGCTCGGCATCAGCTTCGCCTCGCACACGGAACAGGTCGCGAACCTCGAAACCATCGGCGATGCGGTTGATCTGGTGGAAATGCTGTTGTCCGTGAAAGCGTAACGAGATGACGATGAACGATCATCCGCACGATGCATGCAGGATGCCGTCGGCCGGCGACGACGACCGTGTCTTCCTGCTGGATACCGGCGACCTCGCCGCGCTGCGCGCAGCGGCCGATGCCGGCGATGTGGCATCGGCACTCGACGCGTACGCACGCATCGCTCGGCTTCGCAACGCATTGAACGCGCCCGGTTCCGGGCGGCTCGCCGTCGTCGTCGACGATCCCGAGATGCGTCGCACGCGCGAATTCGCGTCCTTGCCCCGTCTCCTGTCGGCCGCGCTCGACGTTGCGTCCGCATCCGTTGCGAACGCATGCATCGTCGTGCTCGGCGACGCGCTCGCGGACGGCACGGCCGCCATCGGCGAAGCCGGTACGCTATCGCTGGCGTCATTCGACACGCTCGCCGACGCGGTCGCCGAAACCGTGTTCGAGGTACGCCGCCGCGCCGACGCGTACTTCGAGCAAGAGCCGCTGGCGTTGCCTGCCGAAACAGCCGGCACGGCTTGCCTGCTGACGGCTGAAGCGGTGCTGGCCTGGCTTGCGACGCAAGCGTCGCCCGGCCTTCACGTCGTGCATGGCGATCGGCGTATTGCTTGGCGCGAACTCGCCGAAAGCGTCGCGCAAAGGGTGCCCATTCCGACGCGAAGCGATGCCGACGAGGCCGGCTCCGACGCCGTTCTCGCGCTACTCGAAACGAATCTGAAGCACGCCGAGCACATGCTGGGATACGCGGATGACGCGCACGTTCCCCCGACCGACATCCGTTCTCACCGACTACGCTGCGACGGCTTCGACTGGCAAGCCCGGATCGCTTCACGCGTCGCCGCTCACGCGGCCCGGCACGAAAGGCGCGACGCTCGCCGGTTTGTCGACCTGCCGTCTGCGCGCCGGATCACGACCGGCAGCGGGCATGGGTATCTGAATGCCGGGCGCGGCTCGCGGGCCATGCTGCTCATCAACGCATTCGGCATCCCGCACGACGTGTGGCACGACTTCGCGGCCGGATTGGCGCCGGATTTTTCACTCTATCTGGCGGGCGATGCAAGCGATGCGTCAGCCGATGCAGGACTGACACGCGCGTACTATTCGAGCCCCGATGCGCCGGACCGCTACGCGCGCAGCGTGGCTGAATTGCTCGACGTCGAGGGGATCGACGCGATTCACGTCGCGAGCTGGTGCGGAGGCGCCCGATATGCGCTGGCGCTGGCGCGCGCACTGCCCGGCCGCATCGCGTCGATGAGCCTGATCGCGCCGTCGTTTGCCGGCGCGCAGGATTACGACGGCGCCGACAGCGCGTACGAAAACAATCTCAATACGATGTGCTCGCTCGTCGCGCGCATGCCGAAGGCCGCGGACAGCATGGCCAAATCGATGATCGGGCTCCTGGAGAAGCGGGCACGCAGCGACGCACGCGAAGGCGGCCACGCATCGATGTTCGCGCTACCCGATTCGGCGACCCGTCACTGGCTGCACGCGCCGTTCGTGTCGGCGGCGAACATGATCGAATACAGCCAGCAACTGCTGAATTTCCGCGCCCATCGGATCGAAGCCGAACGCGACGGATCGATCGCCGGCATCCCCGCGCTGCTCGTGACCGGCGAATACGACGAAATGACCTGCGCGATCCGTGCGCGAGCCATTACGTCGGCCCAGCTTCGCCCGATCCAGGTCGAGCTCCAGGCCGGCAGTCATCACATGGTTCACCAGAATGCGGCGCTGCTCGCGCAACTCGTCGGCGCGTTCGTCGGCGATCGAGCGCTGACACCCGACGCACTGCCGCATCCGAGACTGCGCGTCCTCCCTGCGGCCGACCGCGGCGACGTGGAGATGGGGATAGAGATGGAATCGGGCGAACTGTGACGCACGCGCCTTCCGATGCCCGTTCGGACAGTTACAGGCCCCGGGCATCGATCACTAAAATCGCACTGTGAAGCAAGCCGGATCACACGCGGCCGATCGCGTCGTACAACTCGCAAACGACGCACAAGCCAACGCCAACCCGCTGGTCGGAGATGTCGAATGTACGCAAACAGCCTTGTCGAACTGATCGGCGATACGCCGCTGCTGTATCTGAAAAGCCTGTCGAATGAACACAGGCGAATCCGCGTGTATGGAAAGCTCGAGTGCTACAACCCCGGCAACAGCGTGAAGGACCGGAGCGCGCTGCAGTTGCTCCGCCAGGCCGAGCGCGACCATGGCCTCAAGCCGGGCTGGTCGATCGTCGAATCGACGTCGGGCAACATGGGGCACGCACTCGCGATGCTGTGCGCGACGCGCGGCTATCGCTTCATTTGCGTGCTCGATCCGAAGACACCGAAGACGAATGCCAATCTCGTGCGCGCATTCGGCGGAGAGGTCGAGATGGTCGAACACCCCGACGAGACGGGCAGCTATCAGCGCAAGCGCATTGCGGTCGCAAAGGCGATTGCCGCGAGCGTGCCGAATTGCGTGAACCTCGATCAGTACAACAATCCGGCCGCGATCGACGCCCACTATTACTCCACCGGGCCCGAAATCGTCTCGCAGCTCGCCGATCGGCTCGACGCCGTGATCGTGTCCGCGAGCACCGGCAGCCATCTGAGCGGCATCGCACGCTATGTGAAGGAGCGCGACCCGGCCACCCGCGTGATCGGTGTCGAGCCCGACGGCTCGGTCGTGTTCGGCGGCACCTACCGGCCGCATCTGCAGAACGGCGCGGGGCTCAGTTTTCAGCCCGGCAACATCCTGATTCATCTCGTCGACGAAACGATGCGCATCGTCGATCGCGATGCGTTCGTCGGCTGTCGTCGCCTCGCGCTCGACGAAGGATTGCTGCTCGGCGGTTCGTCCGGCGCCATCGCGCAGGCCGCGCGTCGCTACGTCGCCACCTTGCAAGGTCCGGCCAACATCGTGCTCGTGTTCCCCGACAGCGGTACCAAATATCTCGACACGATCTACGACGATCAGTGGCTGGTCGATCATGGCCTCCAGGCCGTGCTCGACGACCTGTGCACCGCCGCGCCCGCGCCACGCGCCGAAAGCGCCGTGGCCCTCGAAACCACGTGATCCAGGGACACCCATGAACGACTCCATCCGTACCTTGCTTGCCGACGGCGCGCAGTATCCGATCGCGTTGCCGAAGGCCAACGTCACGCACGTCACCTATCGCTGGACGAACGCCGTCGACGATACGTTGGGCGCGCAGATCGTCGAACTGATGCGGCGCACGAGCGAAAGCGCGCCGATCATCGGCTTCGCCGAAACGATCGCGGACGCGGAAGCGAGCCGCTATCTCGACGAACTGCGCTCGAATCTCGCCGCGGAAAAGGTGCGCCTGCTGACGATCTTCGCGAACACAGGGCAGCTGATCGGCCTGTGCACGTTGCGCCGCAACCTGAACCCCAACAATCGCCATATCACCGATCTCGCGAAAGGCATGATCCACGACGCCTGCCGCGGCGGTGGCGTGCTGCCTGCCGCGTTCGTCGAGATTGCGCTGCAATGCGATCGGGACAATGTCGAACTGTTGACGCTCGACGTGCGAGACGGCACGCCCGCTCACCGCGTATGGGAACACTACGGTTTTCAGACGTGGGGCACGTTGCCGGACTACGCCCGCGCGAACGGGAAGATGCATGCCGGCCACTTCATGATGCAGCGCGTGGCCGACCTCAAGGAACGCGCGCTCGGCATGCTCACCGGTCGCGACGCCGACCGCACCGCCCCCGTCAAAGCAACGGTATGAGCCACGCCATCTACGACGGGCCGATCATCGACTCGCACTGCCACATCGCGTCGACGCGCTTCATCCCCACTGCGTTCCTCGAGGGATTCTGCGCCAACGTTCATGTCCGGCTCGTCGCCAATGGCGTACGGAAATCGCGATCGGAACTGCTCGATACCTATCTCGCGCAAAGCCAGGACCACTTCGGCGATGCACTGGTGGCCGACATGACGTCGGCCGGCATCGAGCAGGCCGTGGTGTTGCTGCCCGATTTCACATACGTGATGAAAAGCGACCTCACGATCGCCGAGATGTATGCCGAGCATCATGCGATTCTGCGGCGTCATGGCGAGCGCTTTCACGTTTTCGGCGGCATGGATCCGCGTTGGGGCGCGGACGGCGTCGCGCTGTTCGAGAAAGGCGTGGTCGAGTACGGCTTCTCCGGATTGAAACTCTATCCGCCGTGCGGCTACAGCCCGAGCGACAAGCGCCTGTACCCGCTGTACGAAATCTGTCGCGCCCACCGGTTGCCGGTGCTTCTGCACGTGGGGCCGACCAGCCCGACGCTCGAGTTTGCGTACTCGCACCCGGATCTGCTCGATCGCGCGGCGTTCGATTTTCCCGACGTGAACTTCATCCTCGCGCACGGCGCCGTCCATCACGTCGACGCTTGCGCGCGACAGTGCGCGTATCGACCGAACGTGTATCTCGACGTCAGCGCATTTCTCGGCTCGCAGCATCCGCAGGGGTGGTCGGTCGCGCTCGCGGAGCTGTTCCGCATGAACATCAATCACAAGATTCTGTTCGGCACCGACTGGCCGGTCTTTCGTAATTCGGGCGGCCACCGCAAGGTCATGGAGCAGTTCCTCGCCGCCGACGGCCCGCTCGCGGCGGTTGCGCCGGTGCAACGCAAGTGGTTGATGTCGGGCAATACGCGCGCGCTGCTGCCGGCATCGCGCACGATCGATGCGATCGCGTAATGCCGGCCGTCGCATGCGACGGCCGTCCCGCACGCACTACGGGCTCGCCGCTGCGTCGATGGTCGGCGCGCTGCTCGTCTGGACCGCATGGCCGGGGCATCGCGCCGACGCGATGGCCGAAACCGCCGACGCGCCGGACCACTGGCGCGCCGACGAACGGGCGCAGCTCGAATCGATGCGCCTGCCCGCGAGCGTCGTCGTCAAAGTCGACCCGTCGAATCGCGTGGCCGCATCCGCACCGGCGGCGCAGCTTGGCAAGCGTCTGTTCTCCGATCCTCGGTTCAGCCGAAATGGTGCGATCGCCTGCGCAAGCTGTCACGCTGCCGATCGCCAGTTCGAAGACGGGCGGCCGCTGGCGATCGGCCTGGGCATCGGCGTGCGTCGCACGATGCCCGTCGTCGGCATGACCGATGCGCCGTGGCTGTTCTGGGACGGCCGCAAGGATAGCGTGTGGTCGCAGGCGATCGGGCCGATCGAGGATCACAACGAACACGGCGGCACCCGGCTGCGCGCCGCCCATGTGCTTGCCGAGCACTACCGCGACGCTTACGAGCCGCTGTTCGGGCCGCTGCCGGACCTGAGCGCGCTGCCCCGTGACGGCGGCCCGCTCGGCACGGACGCGGAGAAAGCGGTGTGGCAGCGACTCGACGAACGCACCTGCACCGACGTGTCGCGCGTGTTCGCGAATCTCGGCAAGGCGATCGCGGCGTACGAAGCGACGCTTCAATACGGCCCTTCACGCTTCGATACCTATGTCGACGGCGTCCGGACCGGCGACCCGGCCAAGCTGGCCGCGCTGACGCCGACCGAGAAAGCAGGCCTGCGCCTGTTCGTGACCAAAGGCCAATGCATGACCTGCCACACCGGGCCCATGCTGAGCGACCGGCAGTTCCACAACATCGGCGTACCGCCACGTAGCGGAACGGCTGCCGATCCCGGTCGCGCGGCGGCGGTCGCCAAGGTGTTGCACGACGAATTCAACTGCATGGGGCCGTTCAGCGACGCGAAGCCCGAGCAGTGCGAGGAGTTGCAATTCATCTCGACCGACGATCCGCACATGCTCGGCGCGTTCAAGACGCCGAGCCTGCGCAACGTCGCGCTGCGGCCGCCGTACATGCACGCGGGTCAGTTCGCGTCGCTGGACGCGGTGATGCGCCACTACGCGGACGCGCCCGCGGCCGCGATCGGGCATAGCGAACTGAAGCGGATCGCGTTGTCGGACGACGAGCAACGGCAGCTCGTCGCGCTGCTCGGCGCGTTTTCCGCCCCGATCGTCGAGCGCTGATCGTCCGCGCCGCCGTGCGTCAGCGCGACGCGTCGCGAACGGCGACGCCCATCACCTTGACCTGGCCGCCAAACGGCAACGCAGCGGCCTGATAGACGGTTCGCGCCGGCCGGCGATCCGCGGGAAACAGGTCGGCATACACCCCGTTCACCTCCGCGAGCGCACCGATGTCGGAGAACGCGATGTCGACGAACACGAGATCCTGCGGGCTGAATCCCGCCGCCTCGATCGCACGGAACAGGTTCGCGAACGCGCGCCGCGCTTCTTCGGCCGGCGTACCGGGCACATAGCGGCCGTCGGCATCCAGCGAAAGCTGGCCGCTGAGATAGCACGTGTCGTTCGCGACCACCGCATGGCTGATCGGCGACGGCCACTGCGGCAATTCATGGCCCGAGGTCACATAGTGTTTCATGCAGTGCTTCTCCTTGAAGCAGGTGGCGCTGCCGCGTCACAAATAGTGCTTGACGAGCAACTGGAAGAGATTCGACTGGGGCAGCGCGCCATATTCTGTCGACGACGCGCCCGCATTGATCTGCCATTGCAGCGCGACATCGGTTCTCGCGAAGCGATAACGCGCCTCGAGCCACGTGAGCCGGCTGCGATCGGCGAGGTTCAACCTGACGAAACCGGAGAGATCCAGACGCTGGATCCACGCGTCCTGCCACCTGACCATCGCGAAGAGTCCGTCGCGGGTCGTCGGGTCCTGCTGGGCGGCCGCGAGCGTTCGATACGCGGCATAACCGGCCGGCGGGCCATTGCGCAGCGCCTGCCAACCCGCACGATCGAGCGCGGCGCCGTCCCGGTCATACTCCAGCGTGACGGAAAGATTGCGCGACGTCGTGCAAGTCGCACCGGTTGCGAGTTTCCAGCGGAACGCGACATCGCTGTACGGCTGCCCAAGCACACGCGCCAGCGTCGACGGCCCTCGCCCGCCCGACCACTCGACGTATCCGACACACGCATTGTTGACGAGATGAACCAGGTTGACGCCGAATTGCGGCGAACTGCCGGGCTTTCCGTCATCGTAGATCACGATCTGCGGCGACAGATCCGAGATGACGCGCTGGCTGAACTGAAGCATCCAGCGCGTGCGCTGATTCGTTGCGCCGAAGTCCGGCGAGAATGATGCGTCGGTGGCGCGATCCGCGATCCGCGGCGCGACGAGCGCACTGACGGAACCGTCTGCCCACAATTGCTGGCCGCGCAGCATCACCGTACCGAGCCGGTTCTCGCGCAGGCTCGCGGGATCCACCGAGGTCACGGAACGGACCGCGTTGTCGCGGAAAAAGTCGGTGGGGTTGTAGCCGGTCGCCACGCCGAGCCGCACATTGACGCGGCCGGCCTGCAGCAGCGTGCTGCCGCTGCCTACGCGGCCGTCCACATACAGTTCCTTCAGCGTGTTGATCGCGCCCGAGTCGCCATCGAAGCGCCACGGACCGTTCAGGTCGAGTCGGTCTGCAAGGCTGATGCCCCAGCCGTTCGAGAATGCGTGACGCGCCGTCAGGTCGAGCGACAGCCGCGTGGCCGTCCGCGTGCCGCCGGGGCGCAAGGTGGCGAAGCGCAAGCCCGGTTCAAGACTGAACTGGTACTTGCCGTCGTCGACCTTCTGCACCGGCGTCGCGTCGGCCAGCGCCAGCCCGGCCTCTTCCGCGTCGTTGGCATGGCATACGCCCGCCATGCCGGCCAACGCGATACAGGCGATGCCGATGCGCGTCATCATTCAGGCTGGAAACGCGCCATGAAATCGGACTGGAACCAGGCATCCGGAATCTCCTTCGCCACGTAGTCCGCATATCGCATCACGGTCACGAGATTCGGATTGAGCCCGTCGATGATCACGATCTCGGTGGGCCGCAACGCACCGAGCTGCTGCTGAAAGCGCCGATAGAACGCGGTCTTGAGAAGCTTGCCGCTTTCGCTGAAGAACCGTGCCTTCACGGGGCGCGAGTCCGTCGTGTCGATCCACATTTCGATCGAGTGATACGTCATGTCGGATACGCTCTGGACCAGCTTCAGCCGGTACGCACGGCGCATCTGGCGCTCGCCGTCCTGCACGTCCTCCTCCGCCTCGACCTGGGCACGATATCCCTGTGCGAAATTGACGGTGACCACGTCGCCGTTCGACGCCTGCCCGAGCAACCGTTGCTGCGGCGAAATGCGGATCGTCGCCTTGCTTGCCGGATCGAAAAACCACAGATCGTTGCCGCTCTTGAGCATCAGCTTGTTCGCATCGCGTGCCGGCGCGGCGAATCGAATCAGGCTGCGAAACTGACCGCTCGTCGGGTTGATCCGCGAATAGGCGGTCAGTGCGTTCGAATCCGTTTGCTTGCCGTCGGTGTACTGGGTCAGCGTGACATTCAGCGTGAACGGTTCGCTCGGGTTGCGAACGGCATCGCTCGCGGCGAGGATGCGTTGCGGATCGGGCGCGGCGTGTGCGGTACAGCAGGCGAGTGCGAGGATCGCGGCGGCGGACAGGCGCGCCATCGAATGCGTCTGCATCGGAATCTCCGGAGCAATTACGGAATGACAGGGACGAGTTCGGCTCCCACCCGAAAAACGGGTGGAAAACCGACAGGCTCGGGGAGGAACGGGGTAACGCTGCGGTGTGCCGCTCAGTAGCCCGGATACTGCATCTGCAGTGCGACCCATGCGGCCGTGCGCTTGCCGAATTCGGACGAGATCGCATTCAGCGATGCATCGAGCGCATGCAACGGATAGCGCGTGATCGGCGCGGACAACATCCGCGTCGGCGCGTCGACGCCGGCCACGCGGTCGGGAACGATCGTCAACCCGCGCCGGGTGCGCACGGGTTCGCGGTTCGCGGCCACCGTGTAGGCGGTCGAGCGGAACGTCGTGGAATAAGCGTCGGCCTCGAGCACGAGCGCGATTTCGTCGACGCCCGGCGCGATCGGGATACCGAAATCCTCATGCGACCAGAACGACACGTAGTTGGTCGCGATCGTCGCCATCGCCGGCAAGCCGAGGTTGAAGCGGTCGCTCGCGATCTCGGACGACCATGCAGGACGTCCGAGCCGCTCGGCGACCTGCAGCGCACGTTCGCGCCCCGCGAGCGCCTCGACGAGCGCAAGCGATACCGGAATCGTCGCGGTGACGCCGGTCGTCGTGACGACCTTGCCGTCGGCAACGTAACGCTTGCCTTCGACCCAGCGCGTATCGGCAAACTTCTTGCGGAGATCGTTCATCGAATACCAGTGCCCGGTTGCACGGCGGCCTTCCAGCAGCCCCGCACGGGCGACCACCCAGACGCCGTCGCACACGCCGATGATCGTCGCGCCCTTCTTCGCCTGCTCGGCCACCCACGCCAGCAGCGCCGGATCGCTGTCGCGATGCACGGCCGGCACGATCACATAGTCGGCCCCTTCGGGCACGCGCTGATCGAACTGGGCAGTGGTTTCGTCCGGAATGACGTTCATCGGTGCCGGGAACATCCGGATGGGGCCCGGTTTCGTCGCAAGCGCGACGAGATCCGCCGCGCCCGATTCGGCCACGATCCCATAGGGAACGACGTAATCGGTCAGCTCGGTATAGTAGTTTTCGCCGACGACGGCGACGATCGGGCGCGTGCGCCCGAAGCGCGGCTGATACGCGGGCAGCCGGTCCGCGCGTGCCGCCGCGGGCGCGGCGGCGGCCGGCGCCGACGCTTCGCTCGCCGGCCCCGCATGGGCCATGTTCGCGATACCCGATGCAAACGGCGCGAGCAGCACCATCATCCAGTACAGCATGACTTTTCGCATTGAAGCCTCTCCGTATATGGAACTCATCCAGTAATCAGGCATGGCGCCCGTGTCGACCGTCATGACGCCGCCGCCGGCGGCAACACGACGTTGAACGTCACGTCGTCGTCGCGCTGCGCGTCCCGGACCTTCAGCGTGATCGTCCACCAGCCGGGCATGCTGAACTTCATCCCTTGCAGTCGATACGTCCCGTTCGCGTCGCCGTCGATCACGCGAGGGCGCGTCGGCAGACCGTGCCCGTGCTGAGGCATCCCGCCGCCGACATCGATGCGCGCACCGCGCACGGGCTCGCCCGATGCACGCTTCACGATCACGGTCCATGCATGGATCCGGTTCAGCGGCGGCGGTGTCGTCGGCGGTTCGAGTGTCACGACGTACGCGCCCGACGCCGTCGCTTGCGTCAACGACAGATTCAGACCCGCGGGCGCCGGCTGCTCGGCCGGTGCGCCACATGCGCCGAGCATCGCGATGCAACTCCCGGCGAAGGCTAACATGACAATCCGCCGACGAATCGATTTCATCGACATTTCATCGATGGCCGATCCGATCGTTCGATCACGCATAGCGGAGCGCATCGACGATCTCCATTCGCGACGCGCGGCGCGCGGGCAGCAACGCGGAAAGCATCGCCACCACGAGCAGGCCGATCGCGGTCCCGACGATCAGGTCGTTCTCGCCCCACACACGAATGATCAGCGGCACCGGCGAGCGGCCCGGCGGCGTCCACGTCAGACCGCTGACGTTGATGACGCCGGCGAGCAACGCCGCGCTGGCGACGCCGAGCACCGCGCCGATCACGCCGAGCAGCAACCCTTCGCACAGGAACAGGCGACGCACGCCCGCACGGCGCAATCCCATCGCGCGCAGCGTGCCGATTTCGACCGTGCGTTCGAACACCGCGGTGCTCATCGTGTTGCCGACGGTGAACAGCACGATCGCGGCGATCAGGAGCGCGACGAAACCGAACAGCGTCGCGAACATCGCAAGCGCTTGACCATAGAACGGGTTCAGCACCGTGTAGTCGACGACTTCCGTATCCGTACCCGCGAATTTCGTTTTCAGCAGCGTCTCGATCCGCGCCTTCGCGGCCGGCAAATCCGACGTGTGGCGCAACTGGACGACGATCGCCGTCGCCATCGGCCGCTCGGTGCCGTAGACGAGTCGTTGCGCTTGCGCGAGATGCAGGCCGACGTACATGTCGTCGTATTCCTTGATGCCCTGCCGCTCCGCCTTCACGACCTGCAGTTCCGCCACGTTCGGCGCACCGCGCGCGGTCGCCGCAAGCAGTTCGATCCGCCGGCCGTCCGCCGCGGCAACCGGCGCCGCACGCGTCCCCTCGGCAAGGGCCGCGATGTCGCCCGGAAGCGGCGAAGCAGGCGTGGTATCCGCCGCCTTCCTCGGCGGGTTGCAGTCGGGTACCTTGAGCGGCCCGCACAGTTCGAGCACGCGCGCGAGGCCCGTTCCGATCACGGCTGCGTCGCCGGTCGTGCCGGTCAGCGCCATCGGCGGGATCGTCACGGGGAACTGATAGTCGTTCCACGCTCGCATCCGGTTCTGGTCGTCGACGCGCACGCCGAGCGCGAGCGCGGTACGCGACAACCCCGCGTCGAAGTTGCCCGCGATCCCCTGCAACTGCAGCGTGGGCGTCGCGACGAGCACCATCTTCGCCAGTTCCGGATCGGCCTTCACCGCATCGATGATCGCCTCGTAGTTGTCGATCCCGTACGCGGAAGGATTGCCGCTACCGAACTCGTAGAACCCCTTGCGTTCGATCTGCAGGTGGCCGCCGTACTTCACGTAATCGGTTTGCAGACCGTACGTGATGTTGCGCGTATAGCCGCCGAACAGCAGCACCGCGTGCGCGCCGACGATCATCGCGAGCAGGGTTGTGATCGAGCGGCGACGGTTGCGCAGCAGATTGCGGAGCGCGAGCGAAAAAGTCTTCATGCGAACGCCTCCTGGTCGTCGGTGCGTGTCACGTCGGACACGATCCCGTCGGCAATGTGAACGACGTCGTCGCCTGCCGCGATGACCTGCGGATCGTGCGACGAAATCACGAACGACACGCGCCGCTCCCGTTGCAATCGCCGCATCAGCGCGATGATTTGCTGACCGGTCTTGCTGTCCAGATTGGCGGTCGGCTCGTCCGCCAGCACGAGGTTCGGCGACGCAACGAGTGCGCGTGCGATCGCGACGCGTTGCCGCTGACCGCCGGACAGCTGTCCCGGACGGTGATGCGCCTTGTCCGCGAGGCCGACCGCATCCAGCATGTCCCGCACCTTCAGCGCACGTTCGGACTCCGTCAATCGCGTGCCCGCGAGAAGCAGCGGATATTCGACGTTTTCGTGCGCCGTGAGCACCGGAAGCAGATTGAAGTTCTGGAAGACGAAACCGAGCCGTCGCGCACGAAAATCGGACAGTGCGTCGTCCGACAAACGACCGACGTCTTCGCCCGCCACGACGATGCGGCCGCGGTCGGGCCGGTCCACGCATCCGACGAGATTCAGCAACGTCGACTTCCCGCTACCGGAAGCGCCGGCGATGACGGTCAGTTTTCCGTCGCGAATGTCGAGCGTGACGTCGCGCAGCGCGGTCACGTTGACGGAACCCATCAGATACGACTTTTCAACGGCTTCGAGTATTACGGCGTTCATGGTCTCGATGTACGAAGTTGGCAGGCCGCGACAGCACGGTGCAGGACGATCGCGCAGCGCAGAATACCAACTTGCGTGTAGGGAAAAACCTGTTCGTTGGGGCAGCATCCGGGTGCGAACGCGATGCCGGGATCGCATGTCGCGCCCCGCATTCGCGAACAATCACGGCCGGGAGGGATCGTCAACCTGTACCGTCGGACGGCACCCGTTGCCGGCCCTTGCGATTACGCTGCACCGTCATCGGCGCGCCGCCCCGGATCGGATCGCGGCTGCGACGCGTCACGACTTCCGCTCTCAATCGGCATGCCAGTCAAGATCACGCCCTGGTTCATCCTGCATCGCCCGCAACCCGCGGCCACGCACCGGCTGTTCTGCTTCCCGTACGCCGGCGCCGGCTCGCTGCTCTATCGGCGCTGGGCGCTCGAACTGCCCGACTGGATCGAAGTCGTGGCGGTCGAACTACCGGGACGCCAGACGCGCTTCTCGGAAGCGCCGCCCACGTCGCTGGATGCGATGACGGATGCATTGGCCACCGCCGCGCACGGGCTCCTCGACAAGCCGTTCGGCACCTTCGGATACAGTTTCGGCAGTGTCGTCGGTATCGAATGGCTGAGGGAACTCGACCGACGACGGCTTCGCGGGCCCATTCACGCATTCTGCGCGGCGCACCGCGCGCCGCATGTCGTCCCTCGTCCGTTAGCGATTCATCGGTTGCCGGAACCTGAGCTCATCGACTGGCTGAAGACGATGGGCGGCACACCGGATGCGTTGCTGTCGGAGCCGGACTGGCTTCGGCATTTCCTGCGCGCGCTGCGAGCCGATCTGGCGCTCGCCGAAGGCTATTGCACCGATACGCCTTTCGCGTTGCGCTGCGGGCTGACCGTATTTGGCGGCCTGCACGATCCGCATGTCGACATCGACGCGCTGCGCGAATGGCGCCGCTACAGCGACGGGCCGTTCTCGCTTCATCGGTTCGACGGCGATCATTTCTTCATCCATGCCCGGGAGCGCGAGCTCCAGGATCACGTTGTCGCGACGCTGGCCGCGCACGCATAGTCGCGATACGGGGAACCGGTCGCGCCTGCATCGTTTGCGAGATCGTTTCGTCACAGCATCACGCGCTCGATCCCGCCATGGTTCGCCCGTGCGACATAATCGGCCATCCAGTTCTCGCCGAGCACCTGACGCGCGATTTCCACCACGATGTAGTCGGCCTCCAGGTTCGCGTCCTCGTTGTAGCGCGACAGCCCCTGCAGGCACGACGGGCAGCTCGTCAGGATCTTCACGTCCGGGCCGCTCGCGGCCGCGGCGGCCGGCGCCGGCGCATCGCCCGCCACCACCGGAATCGCGCGCAGCTTCGCCGCGCCCTTGCGGATCTCCTCTTCCTTGCGGAAGCGCACCTGCGTCGACACGTCCGGCCGCGTGACCGCCAGCGTGCCCGACTCGCCGCAGCAGCGATCGTTCTTCTCGATCCTGTAGCCGTCCTTCTCCGCGCCCATCAGCTCGTTGACCAGCTTCACCGGGTCGATCGTCTTGATCGGCGTGTGGCACGGGTCGTGATACATGTAGCGCGTGCCCGTCACGCCGTCGAGCTTCATCCCCTTCTCGAGCAGGAACTCGTGGATGTCGATGATCCGGCACCCCGGGAAGATCTTGTCGAATTCATACCCTGCCAGCTGGTCGTAGCACGTACCGCACGACACGACCACCGTCTTGATGTCCAGATAGTTCAGCGTGTTCGCGACGCGGTGGAACAGCACGCGGTTGTCGGTCACGATCTTCTCGGCCTTGTCGTACTGCCCCGAGCCGCGCTGCGGATAGCCGCAGCACAGGTAGCCCGGCGGCAGCACCGTCTGCACGCCCGCCTCCCACAGCATCGCCTGCGTGGCCAGCCCCACCTGCGAGAACAGCCGTTCGGAGCCGCAGCCCGGGAAATAGAACACCGCTTCCGAATCGACGGTCGTCGACTTCGGGTTGCGGATGATCGGCACGATCTTGTTGTCCTCGATGTCCAGCAGCGCCCGCGCCGTCTTCTTCGGCAGGTTGCCCGGCATCTTCTTGTTCACGAAGTGGATCACCTGCTCGACCGCCGGCGGCTTGCCCGTCGTCGCCGGCGGGTGCTGCGTCTGCTTCGTCACGACCTTCTTCAGCATGTCGTTCGCGAAGCGCTGCACCTTGTAGCCCACCCCCATCATCACGCCGCGCGCGAGGTTGATCGTCTGCGGATTGGTCGCGTTCAGGAAGAACATCCCCGCCGCGTTGCCGGCGTTGAACTTCTTCTTGCCCATCTTGCGCAACAGGTTGCGCATGTTCATCGTCACGTCGCCGAAGTCGATCTTCACCGGGCACGGCGTCGCGCACTTGTGGCACACCGTGCAGTGGTCGGCCACGTCGTTGAACTCGTCCCAGTGCTTGATCGACACGCCGCGGCGCGTCTGCTCCTCGTACAGGAACGCCTCGACCAGCAGCGACGTCGCGAGGATCTTGTTGCGCGGGCTGTACAGCAGGTTCGCGCGCGGCACGTGGGTCGCGCACACCGGCTTGCACTTGCCGCAGCGCAGGCAGTCCTTCACCGAATCGGCGATCGCGCCGATGTCGGACTGCTGCATGATCAGCGACTCGTAGCCCATCAGCCCGAAGCTGGGCGTGTACGCGTTGCGCAGATCGGCGCCGTCGAGCAGCTTGCCCTTGTTGAAACGGCCGTTCGGGTCCACGCGCTGCTTGTACGCGCGGAATTCGGCGATCTCGTCGTCGGTCAGGAACTCGAGCTTCGTGATGCCGATCCCGTGTTCGCCCGAGATCACGCCGTCGAGCGAGCGCGCGAGCGTCATGATGCGGGCCACCGACGCGTGCGCGTCCTGCAGCATCTCGTAGTTGTCGGAGTTGACCGGGATGTTGGTGTGGACGTTGCCGTCGCCCGCGTGCATGTGCAGCGCGACGAACACGCGCCCGCGCAGCACGCGCTTGTGGATCGCCTGCGCTTCGTCGAGGATCGGCTTGAACGCGCCGCCGTTGAAGATCGCGCGCAGCTCCGCGCGGATCTCCTGCTTCCACGAGATGCGGACCGTGCGGTCCTGCGTGACGTGGAACACGGTCGCGCCCGGTTGCGCGTCCGCGCGATCGGCGAACTTCTCGGCGAGCGCCTCGTAGCCGAGCTGCACCAGGTAGTGCTGCGCCTCGCGCAGCGGCTGATCGAGCCGGTCGCGCACGAATTCCCAGCGCGCGCGCACGCGCTTGAGCAACTCCAGCGCCTGCTGCACGCGGTCTTCCAGCAGTTCCGCGCTCGGGATCTCGTTCGCGTCGTCGGTCTTGCCGAGCGGCAGGTTGCCGCCCTTGAAGAACGCCTCGAGCGCGTCGACCAGCTGCAGCTTGTTCTTCAGCGACAGCTCGATGTTGATCCGCTCGATGCCGTCGGTGTACTCGCCCATCCGGTTCAGCGGGATCACGACGTCTTCGTTGATCTTGAACGCGTTCGTGTGCTTCGCGATCGCGGCCGTGCGGCTGCGGTCGAGCCAGAAGCGCTTGCGCGCCTCCGCGCTGACCGCGACGAAGCCTTCGCCGCTCTTGCCGTTCGCCATCCGGATCACTTCGGACGTCGCCTGCGCGACCGCATCGGCGTCGTCGCCGACGATGTCGCCGATCAGCACCATCTTCGGGAACGCGTTGCGCTTGCTCTTGGTCGCGTAGCCCACCGCGCGCAGGTAGCGCTCGTCGAGGTGCTCGAGGCCCGCGAGGATCGCGCCGCCCTGCTTCGACGTCTCGAACAGGTAGTCCTTGATCTCGACGATGCTCGGGATCGCCTCGCGCGCCTGGCCGAAGAATTCGAGGCAGACGGTGCGCGTGTGCGCGGGCATCTTGTGCAGCACCCAGCGCGCGGACGTAATGAGCCCGTCGCAGCCTTCCTTCTGCACGCCCGGCAGGCCGGCGAGGAACTTGTCGGTCACGTCCTTGCCGAGCCCTTCCTTGCGGAACCGGCGGCCCTCGATCTCGAGCATCTCGGTCTTGAGCAGCTTCTCGCCCGGCGCATACGCGCCGTCGAACCACTTCAGCTCGAAGCGCGCGACCGCGATGTCGTGGATCTTGCCCTGGTTGTGCTCGTGGCGCGTGACTTCGAGCCAGTTGCCGTCCGGGTCGACCATCCGCCACCACGCGAGGTTGTCCAGCGCGGTGCCCCACAGCACGGCCTTCTTGCCGCCCGCGTTCATCGCGACGTTGCCGCCGATGCACGACGCGTCGAGCGAGGTCGGATCGACCGCGAACACGTAGCCGGCCGCTTCGGCCGCCTCGGTCACGCGGCGCGTGACGACGCCCGCGCCGGAGAAGATCGTCGGCACCTTGTGCGCGACGCCCGGCAGCTCGGTCAGCTCGACCGCGCCGAGCTGTTCGAGCTTCTCGGTGTTGATCACCGCGGAGAACGGCGTGAGCGGCACCGCGCCGCCCGTGTAGCCGGTGCCGCCGCCGCGCGGGATCACGGTCAGGCCGAGCTCGAAGCACGCCTTGATCAGCGCGGCGATCTCGGCTTCGGTATCGGGGGTCAGCACGACGAACGGGTATTCGACGCGCCAGTCGGTCGCGTCCGTCACGTGCGACACGCGCGACAGCCCGTCGAAGCGGATGTTGTCCTTCTGCGTGCAGCGGCCGAGCGCCTTGGTCGCGCGACGGCGCAGCTCGGCCATCTTGTCGAATTCGTCGGCGAATTCGTTGACCGCGCGCTGCGCGGCCGTTTCGAGCATCTCGACGCGCGACGCGCGTTCGCGGCCGGCGTCGTCGTACCATCCGCTCACACTCACCCGACGGCGCCTTGCAATTTCGGACAGCCGGTCATGCATCGTGGCGATCAGGAACCGGCGACGCCGTCGGTTATCAAGCAGATCGTCCTGCAGGTACGGGTTGCGACGCACGATCCAGAGGTCGCCGAGCACTTCGCAGAGCATCCGCGCCGAGCGGCCCGTGCGGCGCTCGGCGCGCAGTTCGTCGAGCACCGCCCACGCGTCCTCGCCGAGCAGGCGGATCACGATCTCGCGATCGGAAAACGACGTGTAGTTATACGGAATATTGCGCGACGGCTCATGTAATCCTGCTATTGCCCGAATACGCTCCAGCAATTGTACGGTTGGCAGTCGGGCATTCATTGGCGTCTATGAAATGAATGATGAAGCGATCGAGAACCACGCTCGGGAAAGCGGAATCGTATTCGGCAATCAGCAGGAAAACTAAACGGAAATGACGGTCCGGATCAAATCGAATGCGCCTTTCAGCATCATCGCCGTGGCGATGCCGATCAACGGAGGCGCAAGCACGCCGGTCACGCACAGCAAGACACGGCCCGGGATCGGCAAGCCCGGTCGCTTCCATGCGATATAAAGTGCTGCCGGCGGCAGAAAGAGAATCGACAAAATATAGGCTTTGTACGTCAACCCGTGACGCGCGACAAATGCCTTGACCTTTTCCTTGAAAGACATTCCCGAACTCTCCTAGATCAATCCCAGACGGCTAACCTTCGCCACCGCTTGCGCTCTATTCGACACACGCAGCTTTTCATAGACATTCGTCAGATGAAACTTGACTGTTCTTTCGGACATCGAAAGGATCCGGCCGATTTCCCACGCAGTCTTGCCTTCGACGACCCATTTGATTACATCGGATTCCTTTCTCGTGAACTGAATCCTGTTCGCGCTTTCGCAAGCATCCGGCTCGAGGCCCGCTGCGCACGGTTGCGCGCCTTCCCGGTTCTGCCTCGCAATCTTCTGGGTCAACGCTGCGTGCAAATGCATGGCGATGAGACTGACGAGCAACGCCGAATGCAACGTCGTGTCTTCGCACTTCAGCTGCAAAACGGTCCGAATGGCCGTCGAATCACCGGGTGGAGCGCCGATGCAAGCGACCACACCCCGCCCGCGCATGTATGACGCGACATCGTTGACCTGCGCATCGCGTTGTGGCGCTTCCCCGTCGAGATCGCACCAGCGAAACGTATGATCCTGACGATCGGACAACGCGAAGCAACTCAGATATCGATCGATATCGATCCCGGGACCAAACAAAGTCACGCCTCGCCGGGTTCCGGCATCGCTCGCGGCCCCATAGCGATATATCAGCCCGTGAGAAGCCGTATCGCCGCTTCCGCCGTGCAAAATCAAACACTTGTCGAACGGAATCACGCGTCCGATTTTTTCCGCGAGTTGATCGATCCCCTCGGTCAAACCGTTGGGACGAAGAATCTCGCCAATGATGCGAGAAAAGGTCTCCAATTTTCTGGGCCCTTATTGAAAAGACAAGATTCGTATTCGTTGACATGCTCCGGCAGCCGAATATCTGCCAAAGCTTCAAGGCCTTACCGGACGGGCAATCCAACGCCGCTTGCTTTCTACGCGCCAGCACTGCGACAGTATCCAATGGCAACGTCTAGGCAGCCATCGTTCGCGAACCATGTTTTGATAACCAGCACTCACGAGGAATACAAACCAATTACGCAAGACCATTAACATCTGAATTATTTACTTTGCCAATGGCTGAAACAGTTCACTGTACGGGCCACCTGTCTGGATTCCGCACTCTAAACTTGAAGCTGCGCAAGTATATCGGAGGACACAAGACAGAAGCATTACTTTCCGAAAAAAATATGTAATGAACCTTTCTTTTATATTACGTAGAAAAGTGGCTATTTGATTGCATGAAAACGATTTGATATCGCACAATATTTCAACAATCCGACGAAGTGCGGCATATTGTCACAATTCCGACTCGAGAACGCCAGAAAACTTTACAAATCATCCGACGTCAATTTCACCCTCTCGTATAATACGTTGCATTATTTACATCTCCCGCATCCACGGCGATCAATTACCGTTTCGATAATTCAAAAAAGGTGGCCGGTCAAATCATGCTTTTCAAATGCCGTTATATTTGTCGCGCTCTTGCGACCATCGATCGGTCCAATTAGAAAAATTTGCAGACTACGCAAACTTTCCACCGACGCATCTCGTCGGCATACGATTGGCGCAATCATGAGCAATGACCGTCACGGCTTGTGCGTCCCCAAAGCGGAATACGCCGTATGCGGCCGGTTACGACGACCATGCCGCGCATCAGGTACGGTTGCGGACAAAGATACGTCGCCGTCCATCAACGACAACACCTGCGGGCAGTCGGGAATTCGGCCGGCATTCCGCCGCTGGCGAGACGAGCGGACGTGGCGCGTTCGATGCAATGCCGGCCGGTATTTCAGGAATTCCGGTGCCCGATGTGCACCGGTGTGCGCATTGGAAGCTTCGTCGCGTTCACGAACGTCCGTCTTGCGTCCGCTTCGTCATCGCGCGAAGGCGGCCCTCGAACTTGTGCAGCAACATCGACGCCGTGGCCGCAAGCCCGATGGCGAGTCCGCTCCAGATGCCGTAGATGCCGTATCCCAGCATCACACCGGCCGCCCAGGCGACCGGCAGACCGATCAACCAGTATCCGACGATCGATATCCGAAACGAACTCGTTACGTCACCGAGGCCCCGCAAAATGCCGACGCCGATGTTCTGGCTGCAATCGAAGATCTGCAGCAGCGCCGCGATCGTCAGCAGCCCACCGGCGAGTCGCAGGACTTCGGCACTCGCGGCCACGCCGTTATCGAGAAATGGCGCGAGCACGCGGGTGGGCGCAACGAGATACGGTAACGCAACGATCAACATGGTCACGATGCCCAGCGCGAGCCCCGTATAGCCGAGTCGACGCGCACCGCGATAGTCGTGCCGCGCACACGCATGGCTGATGCTGATCGACGAAGCGTGAGACAAACCGACCGAAATCATGAACACGATGTAGATCACCTGATTCACGATCGTCTGGGCGGCCAGCGCATCGGCGCCGAGCGTCCCGATCACGAGCGTGAGGACGGTGAAGAATGCAGCCTCCGATCCATAGGTTGCCGCAATCGGCAAACCCATCCGCCACGTCCGCGCCAACGTATCGGCATCGGCGCGCCAGACGGCAAGCGACAAGTGTTCGGACAGTTCCGGCCGGCGCCTGGCGATCGTCAGAAACGCGATGAAGGAAAGCAGGTACACGCTGCTGGTCGCGCACGCGATACCGATCAGGCCGAGCTTCGGAAAGCCGAACCGGCCGAACATCAACGCGTAGTCGAGCGCCGCATTGACGACGATCGATACGATCGTGATCGCCAATAGCGGCCCGGGCTTGCGCAGTCCGACGGTATATTGTCGAAGCACCTGAAACCACAGACACGGCAATATGCCGGGTGCGGCCGCCGCAAGATAGAACGAGGCTTGCCGCGCAACGTCCGGATCCTGCCCGAGCCAGACAAGCGGCATTTCGATACACAGCATCATCAATGCAAACGCCAGTGCCGCGAGCGTCGACAGCGCAAAGCCGGAGCGCACCAGCCGCATGATGTCAGCATGCGCGTGTTGACCGTTCGCGAACGCGACGAGGTTGCCGGTTCCTGTCACCAGTCCGGTTCCCATCGTCCGGAACTGGTTGAAGATCGTCAGCGCGAGCCCCCCAGCGGCGATCTCGCGCGGGCCAAGCATCCCCATCATGACGATGTCGGTGGTCGTCAGCGCCACCTGGGCGAGCTGCGTAAGGATCAGAGGAGCGGCCAGCACGCCGATTTGCGCGGCATCGAGCCAGACTTGTCGATGAAGTTTCATGCGGCGCGGGAAAATATCGATTCGAGTTCCTGAGCAATCGATTCGTCGAGCAGATTTCGCGCTCGCATCCAGTCGTCGTCGAACACCGTGTCGAGGTATTTTTCGCCGCCGTCACAGACCAGGGCCACGAGCGTGGCACCCGCCGGCAGCGAATCGAACATCTTCAACGCGTGCCAGATGACGCTGCCCGCCGAGCCGCCGACGAGCAGCGACTTCTTGCGTGCGATATAGCGTGCCGTATTGAAGGCGGCCGCGTCCGTCACTTTGTGGCCTTCGTCGAGCAACGCATAGTCGACCAACGCGCCGATCTCGGCGCCAGGCGGCGTCCCGGTGCCGGACTGATAATACGATCCGCCTTCGCCGCCGAAAACGATCGAGCCGACGGGCTCGACACCAATGACGCGCGGCGCCGGGCCCGTCGCGAGCAGTTCTCGTGCAGTGCCGAACAGCGAGCCTCCGGTGCCGACCGACCCGACCAGAAAGTCGATTCGGTCGCCAAGGATGTCGCGCAGTTCATGTGCCAGCCCGCGGTAACCGTTACCGTTCGCGGGATTGTTGTGCTGCTCCGTCCAGATGCTGTCCGGATCGTCGGCTGCCATGCGCTTGGCAAGCGCATCGCGGTCCGCCGTCGCGATCGCGTCGCCGTCGCTCACGCAGACGAGCTTTGCGCCGAATGCTTGCATCGCGCGCAGCTTGTCTTTCGACGCGTGACTGTCCACGATCGCGGTAAACCGATAGCCGCGCTCGGCTGACAACAGCGCCAGCCCCATGCCCGTATTGCCGGACGTCGATTCGATCACGTGTCCGGCCGGCCGCAGAGTGCCGTCCTGTTCCGCTTCGTCGAGCATCTGCCTCGCCATCCGGATCTTGGCGCTGCCGGTCGGATTCGTCGATTCGAGTTTAAGCAGGATGCGCGCGCCGTTGGCGCCGCGAATCAATTCGAACAACGGCGTGCGGCCGACAAGATCCGATACCTTCGACACGATCGCAGGGACGGTGATCGTGGCTTGCTCACCCATAAAACGCACATTCATTGGTCAGGCTCCCGGAAGCTGGAAGAGGCGATCGACGCGCCAGCGTGGCCGCGCGCCGTCAAGTGTCAAGACAAGCTTGGGGGGAAGCGGCAGCTCGTGAAATGAAGATTCGTTCGAATCCATCTGATAGCCGGCCGTGTTCGGGTAGATCAGCAGATCGCCAGGTTCGAGGCGCTGCCCGAATGCGATCTTGCGCCAGGTCAGCATGTCCGAATCGAGGCAACTCGCCCCGCCGACACAGGCGCGATAAGGCATGCCCGTGCGCGGCGATCGCGAAGACTCGCGCACGACGCTCAGCAATTCCGGATCGGGCAGGAATTCGCTGGCAAACCATTGCTCCGACACGCTGAAGCTCGTGCCGTTGACGGTCGCGATGCCATAGTCGCCGCAGTCCTTCACGCCTTGCACGGCAAACGCCGTGAACCCCGCCTGATCCAGCAGCGCCCGCCCCGGTTCCAGCATGATCGTCAGGCCGTGCTCGCGAAGCAGTTCGGCGAGCGATGCGGATTCCCCACCAGGCGTACCAGCCAGAATCGCATCGAGCATCTGCGCGCCGCTGCAGGGCGAGTGATACGGATAGAATCCGTCGAATACCTTGTTGGCGTGGTAATCGTCCGCCCGGTGCGCACGCTGGAATGCGTGCCAGTCGCGCTCGCTCGCGTACGACATCGCGAAGCCGCCACCGATGTTGATCGTGTGCGGCGCAAGACCGCGTTCGCGCGCAGCCAAGCACGCACGCATCGCGATCGCGGCCTGATTGCAGCGCTCCGTCGCGCTGTAACCGGACAGATGGAACGAGAACCCTTCAAGGACGAGCGACGCCCGCGTCGCGGCACAGGTCGATAGCGCAACGCGAAGTGCGTCGGCACTCAAACCGAATCGGCTATCGTTGCGTGCCGCCGGCGCCATCCGCAACAGAATGCGTGCAACCCGCTTCGCCTGTCCCGAGATCGCGATCAGCCGATTCAGTTCTTCGTCGCTGTCGATGGCGATCAACGCATCGTGCAAAACCGCGAGCCGCAGCAGTTCACTCGACTTCGACGGGCCGGATACACCGATATCGGTTCCGCGCACCCCCGCGGCCAACGCTTCTGAAAACTCGCCCGTGCTTGCGACGTCGACGCCGATCCCGGATGCTGCCGCCGCATGCGCGAAGCATCGCGCCTTGTTCGCCTTCTTCGCGTAGTAAATGCGCCCGGACACCCGGCGATCGTCCAGTACGCGCTGAAATTCAGCGACATTGCGCGTGAAGCGCTCGGGAAACAGGAAATGAACGGGCGCGTCGAAGCCATGGACAAGATCGTGGATCATCGCCTGATGCTCGTCCACGAAATCCCGCAGTAGCGGATCCCACAACGCCGGCAGTCGCGGAATATCCGTCACCATAGCTCGACTTCCCGGCCGAGCCCTTTCGTCAGCGCGGCATCGGCCAGCACGCGCCCCAGCGCGATGTCGGTCACGATCATGCCGCTGTTGAACGCGTAAACGATATCGGCATCGTTGCGCCGCGCAGGCTTGCGGCCAAGCAGTATGTCCGGAAACTCCGCATCGACGGCAGGCAGTTTTCCCGCTTCGTCCGCGAGATCGGCGCCGGTCACCTGCATTTGGGCCGCGCTCGTCGCGATGCGGTAATCGGCGCGATGCAGCGCGTCGGCGTGAATGCCGTATCCGACCAGAAGCGCGAGCGCGCCCGGCTTCAACGCCGCGTGCCGCACGCTCTCCGATACGCCGGCGCCGGCCACCCCGAGCACGATGTCCGCTTCATTCGCGGAGGCGGCGAGATCCTTCGACACTTCGATGTCACGGCCCGGATGAAAGCGCCTCAACGTCTTGCGGACAGCATCGATTCCCGACTCATAGTGGCCGTGTACGATCACGCGCTCGATGTCCGGCAATGCGGTCAGCAGGAACGGCGCCGCCATCCGTCCCTGCGTCCCCGTGCCGACGACGAGCGCCGTCCGAGCCCGCGGCGCGGCCGCACGCGCGATCAGGGCGGACACCGCCGGCGTGCGCAGCGATCCGACAAGGCTGCCGTCCATCAATGCGACAGGCATGCCGGTTTCGTCGTCGAACAGCAACAACGTCGTGTAGTACTTCTGCAGTTCGCGGTTGTGTTCCGGATCGAACTTATACGACGTCTTGAAACCGACCGTTCTGCGTCCACCGTCTCGACCCAGCATCGAGTACGCGACGGAATGCTTGTCCGCGGGCTGGCTCATCAGCTTGCGCGGATTGTCGGATTCGCCGGTACCGAGGCCAAGGTATGCCCGTTCGACGGCATCGAGCACCATCGACGGGTCGTAGTCGAGTTCGTCGATCGTGCGCTTGCCAAGCACAAGGAGTCTCGAGGGTTGCGTTGCGAGCCGCGGTCGAACGTCCGCGTCGGGTTCAGCGCCATCAGCCATCGTGGATATCATCGTATTCACTTGTGTCTCACCGGATTTCACGTATCGAACGGGCCTGCCGCACACGTCGTGCAGGTTGACTTGAAGATTGACGTGCCGCGACCGGCACCGACGCGCCAGATCGCACATGCTTGTCCGGCTGCGTTGCCACTGCGAATCGCGCGCTCGACATGAGGGCGGATGCGCCGGGAGGCTGGCGGCACGTTCAATTACTGCGGGTGCTTCATGCCTGCAGCGTATTGATCATCGAATCTTGCCTTCCGAAATGCGGACCACGGAGCAGAAAATTGGATCGACAATCATTTCGTTTTTCATTACATACAGTTCCGTCATTTTGCAATACGAATCAAATTGATTAACAAAAGCCACATTAATACCAGCGATAACCACAAGATGGATCTCGATTGACGCTGATCAGATAATCAGCATTTCGATAACGAAAATACCGTGTTCCGCCTGAGATTCACCAGGCGCGGGCTGACGAGTTCAGCAATCTCGACGGGATTCCCTCACGTCGGCATAGCTGCCTGGCAGGCGCATTCATGTCGCGACAACGCGCGCACATGATGAGGCGCAGCGAATCGTGTCACGACCATCTGGGCGTTCCGTCAACGTCGATGGTTGCGACCGGTAGAGAAAATACAAATCGCTCGTATTTATAAACTAGCTTCCACTTTCCTTGCAAATACTTTATTTCATCATTGCAAATGCATTTACGGCGGCTGTCATTGAATCATGAAAGTGAAATTGAGGCCGCTAGCCGCTCGATGGCGGTATCGAAAAGCAAAATCGGTTTGTTGACGGAGAAAAAGTGCCCCGCATCGGGGGCCGCCGAAACGTTCGGGCGAGATATGTCGTTACGGTGTCGGGCTTTCCGCGGTAGGCGGTTTGGGGAACCGCCTGCGGGCCGCATTGCGTTCCAGTTCAGTCGACCAGACGCTATTATTATTCGCAATCCAAATCAATATCGATACATCGTTTACCCGCGTTTCGACATGAGGCTCCGTGCGCGACGTATCGCGTTCCTCAATAGAAAAACCCGGCCCGCAACGAAGCGGGCCGGGCCGTGACGGGATGCGTGCTGCTTGTTACAGCGCGCCGCCTTGCGTCGACGCCGAGCCCTTCACGCCGACCGACGCACCGCCCTGCACCGAATTCGTCGCGCCTTCGAGCGCTTCGCCGGCCTTCGCCTTCGCGCCGCCCGCGACGTCGCCTGCGGTCGACACCGCGCCTTGGGCATGGCTCTTCGCCGAGGCGGCGACGTGCTTCACGTGCGACTTCGTCGTGTGCACGGCCGATGCCGCCGCATCCTTCGTCGCGCCGGCCGCCGAACCGACCGCCTGCGTCGCGCCGCCCACCGCCGTCCCGGCTGCCGAGCCCACGCCGCCGACCGTCTGGCCGACGCCGTTCAGCGCGCCGCCGACGACATTGCCCGCGCCCGAACCCGAGCCTGCCGCATTCGCACCGGCGCCAGCCTGCACACCGACGCCACCGCCGAGCAGCGGCGTCTGGACCTGCGCGCCGACGCCTGCGGAACCCTGGGCGCCGGTCTGGGCCGTCTGTGCAAATGCAGCCGACGTCGCCATCGCCGTCAGAGCGGCACCCAGCAGAATCGTACGAATCTTGTTCATGGTCATTCTCCCCAAAGACGTTGTTGCTGCGGGCCGCGTTCGTGCGGCTGGTCGCATGCCTTGCCGCGACATGCGGCAGGTGGAGCTAATGTAGCGGCGCCGGCGAGCAAAACGACTGAATTGCGGGGACTGTTACTTCCGTTGCAAATGCTGACGATTGACTCACACTGTTTGACAATCGGAGGTTTGCGGCGGGGTGGCCGCTGTATTTGACGGCGGACGGCCGCGGCCCGGGCCGGCTGACGTGCTTCATGCGGTCGCTTCATCTGCATTCCGAATTATTTTGGGATTGCGCGGCCGTCGATGCGACCTCGTCACGAGGCACGGCCCCGGCCGCCAGCAAGCGAACCGGGGCCGTGCACACGCTGCGCGGTTACGGCCGGAACGTATCGCCGAGCACGACGCCTTCGCGACGCGGATCGGTGCCGCCCTGCAATGCCGGCGACTGGCCAACCGTCACGCGCATCACCGTATTGACGCCGCTCGCCTGTGCGGACGTCGACACCTTGTGCCCGAGCGCGAGCAGCCCCGCGATCAGCGGATCGTTCGCACCGTTGTTCGCCGCGTTGACGTTCGGATGCTCGCCGCCGATCGTGGTCGTCGGGCTGTTGCTCGCGCCGAAGTCGACGAGCCCCGCCGACTGCTGCGCGTCGAGCCCCCAGTCGAGCGCGCCGACCAGCGTCTTGACCACGTATTGCGGAATCGTGCCGCCGCCCGGCGAACCCGTCGCCATCACGAAGTCGCCGCGCGAGCCGTCGGCGGCCCGCCCGAACACGATCGTCGGCGCCATCGAGCTGCGCGGCCGCTTGCCCGGCTGCAGGCGGTTCGCCACCAGATTGCCGGACGCGTCGAGCGGGTTCGCGGAAAAGTCGGTCAACTGGTTGTTCAGCAGGAAACCGTTGGTCATGTGGAACGAGCCCATGCTCGACTCGACCGTCGTCGTCGCGCTGAGCACGTTGCCGTCGCCGTCCACGATCGTGAACTGGTTCGTGCCGTGCTCGATCAGCGTCGTGTCGACGCCGAGCGGCACCGCACCGAGATTGCCGGGCTGAGCGGTGCCCATGCTTTTGGTCGTGTCGATCAGCGCCGCGCGCGATTTCAGGTACGGCTTGTTCAGCAGCGTGTCCCACGTGCCGCCCGGCAGCGGCACGAAGTCGGTATCGGCCACGTACTTGTCGCGGTCGGCATACGCGAGCCGTTCGGCTTCGGTGATGAGGTGGACGCCCGCGACGGTCGGCTTGCCGCCTTCGAGATCGATCGCCGTCGGCTTCAACGATTTCAAGTCGTAATTCTCGAGAATGCCGAGCGCGGATGCGACCGCGATGCCGCCCGACGACGGCGGCGGCATCCCGCAGACCCAGTAGCTGCGATAAGTCGTGCACACCGGTTCGCGGCGCTTCGCCTGATATGCGGCCAGATCGGCGACGGTCGTCTTGCCCGGCGTGAGCGTCGAGCCGTCCGCGCCCTTCGTCACCGCGATCTTCGCGACGATGTCCTGCGCGATCTGCCCCGTGTACAGCGCATTCGCGCCCGACTGCGCCATCAGCGACAGCGTGCGCGCGTAGGCCGGATTCTTCAGTACGGTGCCGAGCGGTTTCGGCGAACCGTCGGCGTTCAGGAAATACGCGGCGGCTTCAGGGTCGCGCTTCAGGTTCGCGGCATTCGCCGCGATCGCGTCGGCCAGCCGGCCGCCGATCGGGAAACCGTTGGTCGCGAGCGTGATCGCGTCGCCGAACAGGCTCTGCCACGGCAAGCGGCCATGATCCTGTTGCAGCGCCTCGATGAGCCGCGGCACGCCGATCGTGCCGATCGAGCGGCCGCTCGCACGCGCGTTCGGCAGCGGCAACGAATGGTCGGTGGCGTCATCGACATAGCGCAGGTAGTTCTCCGTCGCGGCGGCCGGCGCGGTTTCGCGGCCGTCGTACGCCTGCAGCGTCTTGCCGCGCGCATCGTAGTAGAGCAGCACGCCGCCTGACCCGAGGCCCGTGGCCTCCGGCACCGTCAGACCGAGCACGGCTTGCACAGCGACCGCCGCGTCGGCGGCCGTGCCGCCCTTCTTCAGCACCGCGCACCCGGCCGCGCTTGCGTACGCGTTCGACGTGGCCACCAGGTACGTTTTCGCATAGACGGGCTTCATCCCGGTGCGATAGCCCGACGACGCTTCCGGCAGCGACGGGTCGCCCGGCTGGTTCGAGCCCACCACGACCGTCGCGCCGCTGTTGTCGACCGCGAGGCAACTCGTATCGGTGGAAGGTGGGGTCGTGCGGCCCGCGTCGTTCTCGACGTCGCCGCCGCATGCGGTCAACAACGCAGCCGCGAGCAACGCGGACGCATACGGAAAAATCGCTGTTCTGTTCATTGTCTGCCGATGTGCTGGTCGTTGCGATGGACATCCTGTCGCCAGCGACCCCCTCGGTGCGCAGGCGATGCGTTCGATAGTCCCATGAACAGAATTTTTTTCGCAATCGGGAAATGGCGTCATGCAACCGGACGTTGTGTGCGCAACGTCACCGAACCGGCATGCGGTTTCATCTGCTGCATTGCAGCGCATGGGCGTATCGTGACTTCGTTACCTTTTCGCCCGGCGACGCGTGCCGGCCCCGTGCTCCATCGCGTCGATCGCCTCGGAAAAGAATGCGAGACACATCGTCATCGCAACCGTCGCGCTCGTGTCCGCCCGCTGGTGGATGCAACTGAACGAGCGCGCGACGCAGGAAGGCAGCGGCGCGCCGCTTGATGACGCCTGCGGTTCGATCGACAATCGCCGCCCCCTCCTGCGCAGGCACTCGATCCAGCCGGCGCGTGCGTCTCCTCGACGCCGCATTTCGCCCGCCCATTCATTTTGGAGTCCGTGATGATTATTTGTCCGTTCCGAGACAGCCATGCATAGACGACACCCGGGCCCCGGCCTGACGCGCCGGCTCCGTCGCGCGCCGGCCGACCGGCCATCGGGACGATTGCCGGCGTCGCCGCGTCCGGCTATAAAGCGGGGATGGACACGAATCGCTGGATTCACGACCCCGTCGGCGCGTTTCGCGCCTGGCAGGAAACCGCCGCGACCGGCGCCGGCCACCGGCCGTTCGCGCCGCGTTCGATCGTCCAGCATGTCGCGATGTTCGAGCGATTCCTGCGTCACCTGAGCGCGCGGCACGTGTCGCTCGCGACGTTCGGGCCCGACCATGTCGCGTCCTTCCTCGCGGAACTCGACCGCACCTGCGCGCCCGGCACGTCGACACGCGTGCGCTATGCGAAGCTGATCGACCGGCTCGGCCGGCATCTGGTCGATGCCGGTGTGCGGACGATTCATCCGGCCGGCCGATCGACGCACCATCTCGCCTGGCCGGACGACGAGCCCGAGCCGTGCTACCTGCCGCCCGACGCCGACGCGGCGCTGCAGCGCCATGTGCTGCCTCGGGCGGACGACACGCCCGCCGACTGCCGGAATCGCGCGATCGTCGCGCTGCTGCTCGCGAGCGGCATCACGTCGGCCGAGATTCGCGCGGCGACAGGCGACGCACTCGATCTCGACGCGCGGCCAGCGGCGTTGTCGGTGCCGCGCGATCGCGCGCGGCCGGCGCGCCGGATCGCGCTCGCCGCATTCGCGCTGGCGCCGCTCGCCGCCTGGCGTGCGCGCTCGGACGTGCCGCCGTCGGGGCGGCTGTTTCCCGCGCCGCGCGGGGGCGCAATGAACGACATGTTCCTGCTGCTCGTCGTGCGCGATGCGCTGAACGCGATCGGCTTTCACGCAGCGGACATGAGCCCGCGCGTGCTGCGCAATACGTATGCGCGCCGCCAGTTGCTCGCCGGTCATGCGCATGCCGATGTCACGGCGATGCTCGGTCTCGCCAGCCCGCGAACGGTCACGCGCATTCGGCAAACGCTGCCGCCCGATGCGGCCGCGGATCGCGCTGCCCACGAGCGGTGATCGCGCGCCGCCGGCGCGAACCGCGTTCCCCCGGTGCGCTATTCGCCCGGCTTCGGCTGGACCAGCCGCAGAATCCGCGTGTCGTACGGCGACTGCATCACTTCCGCAATACGGATGTCGGAGGCGGCCGGATGCAGCGGGTTCAACAGGAAGTTATGGGCGTGCGGCACGACGACGCTCGGCACGCGCAGCAGCGCGCTCGGCTGCGTGTCCAGCCACTCGGTGCCCGCGCTGCGGGTCCAGTCGACGTTCGTGCGCCAGTCGTCCGGCGCATCGCCTTCCGCGATTTCGGCAACGTCCACCGAATCGGGCACCTCGATACGCAGCAACTGATATCCGCTCGGCAATTGCGCGACGGTGGCGATTTCGAAATGAACCAGCGTCTCGAGCAACGCGAGCGCCGGATGTTCGGCGAGATACACGACGGGCTGCCCGGCGAAATGCCAGCGCCCGCCGGCCCGCAACCCGCCGATGCCTTTCAGATCGGCGTAATTGCTGATCCGCCACAGCGTCGTCAAGCGAAGTACCCCTCGTCGATCTGCGTGAGGGCCTCTTCGACGAGCCGCGCGCCATGCTCGGTGCTCGCCATATCGAGCGACGTGCGGCCGCCGAAGCGCTGGAGCCCGTTGCGCAGCCACGCCATCGCCTTGTCCTGGTCGCCGAACGTGGCCGCCGCCTGCGCGACGATGCGCGCGAGACGGATCGCCTTGTCCGACTCTTCCGGCGACAGGCGCTCGTGCGCCTGCCGACGATGACTCAGCGTGCGGCGCGGAATGATGAACGCCAGCTCGTCCGATTTCAGCCCGCGCTCCGACAACCGATCGATCACCGACACGTCGACGCGCGCGCTCGCCAGCTCGGCCAGATCGGCGCCCGACCGGACGCGGATCGCCAGCAGCTGCTCGAGAATCGTGAATTCGGCCTGACGCGGATGCGCGACGCCCGAAGGATGAAAAGCGATGGTGCTCATGACCTCTCTCCGGCAATTTGCCCAATCATTATAGGCGTTTTGCCAAATGCTTGCGGATGGAAGAGCGATAGGCTTTTACCCCATTGGGCTGGCAGACCGGTATTCGGGGTACGCGAATCGGAGATTCGCCTTGGTGAGGGGGTACAAAAATTCAGTATATAAAGTCCCCCCTCGCGATGACTGAAGTTGTCACGTAACAATTTCCAACGGTAATACACGAGTCGGGGGCATCCCTGCTTTCCCCTGCTGTACACGCCGCGCAGACGATCACCGTCGGCTGATGCGCAGCCGACCGTCCAAGAAGGTCAACCGGCCCATGCGGACGACCGGATCACGCTGCAGAAATTGCCCGCATGGAAATGCGGCTCCTTGTCCGCGAGCACGTCGGCCTTCACGTTGCCGAACGTCGTGCCGGGCTTGTGCTTGATGCCGTCGTAGAACGCCTGAATGATGTCTTCCTTGAAATGCGGCGTGCGCGGATGCGCGCGCACGACCGCTTCCCGCTCGATGTCGCTGTATTCCGGGTAAGCGAGGCCCAGTACGTCCATCTCGACGCCCGCCGTGACCAGCGCGACGACCGGATGCATGTGCTGCGGAATACCGGGCGTGGTGTGCAGTGCGATCGAGGTCCACACGACATCGATGTCCTGTTGCGAGATCCCCTTTGCCTTCAGAAAATCGCGGGCGGCATTGGCGCCGTCCACTTCGAAGCGCTCGCATGCGCTGCTATGCCGGTGCGTCAGTCCCATGTCGTGGAACATGCAGCCGCAATAGAGCAGCTCGGGGTCGTACTCGAGCCCGCGGCGCCGGCCCGCCAGCGCCGCGAAATAGAACACGCGGCTCGAGTGATGGAACAGCAGTTCGGATTCGGTATCGCGCACGAGCTCGGTGATCTCGCGCGTCAGTCGAGTATCGGGAAGGATGATGCCGGCAACGTTCACAGTCATGATCGATCTCCATGGAAGACACGCTCGATTCTCCGGGCTCCGACAGGTGTCTCAAATAGGCTGATTGCGACGAATCCTGCCATTTCGCGCGACGAACGGACACGGTGCCTGCATGGTGAAAGAAGCGCCCCTATACTGCTGCGCATCACGTTCGATACGACACGCAACCGATCATGCCGAAGGTCGTGGGTATTTTTGCCGTTCCGGGCGTTCAACTGCTCGACGTCTCCGCGCCGCTCGACGTGTTCGCGCAAGCGAACGTCGAATGCGGGAAGCCGTTCTATGTGTCGCGGATCATCGCGAGCGGGGCCGGTGCGATCCGCAGCTCGTCCGGCGCACGGTTGCTGCCCGACTGGATCGCCCCCGACATCCCCGAGCGCATCGACACGCTGCTGGTCGCCGGCGCGCCGAACGCCGGCCAGATCGCGCTGGCACCGACGTCCTCGCTTGGTTGCGCGCGGCGGCCGTGCACAGCAGACGCTACGGGTCGATCTGCACCGGGGCATTCATCCTCGCCGCCACCGGGCTGCTGAAAGGACGTCACCTGACCACGCACTGGGCCGCCGCCGATGCACTCGGCGAAGCCTATCCGTCGCTCGTCGTCGACGCCGACGCGCTGTACGTGCGCGACGGCAAGCTGCGCACCGGCGCCGGCGTCACGGCCGGGCTCGATCTCGCGCTCGCGCTGGTCGAGGAAGATCTCGGCCGCGAGATCGCGCGGCGCGTCGCCGCGCAACTGGTGATGTTTTTCAAGCGCCCGGGCGGGCAGCTCCAGTTCAGCCGCAAGGGCGAAGCCCGCCCCGCCGGACGTTCGGTGCTGCAGGAAGTCCAGCGCTGGGTCGCGGCCCATCCGGATCTCGAACATTCGGTGGCCGAGATGGCCAAACATGCAGGCATGAGCCCGCGCCATTTCGCGCGGCTGTTCCGCGCGGAAGTCGGCATGACGCCGGCCGCGTGGGTCGAGGCGACCCGCATCTCTGCCGCCCGCCAGTTGCTCGAGAACGGCCATGACACGCCGAAGCAGGTCGCCGCGAAATGCGGCTTCGCAAACGTCGATACGCTCAGGCGAGCGTTCACCCGGCATGTCGGCGTCACACCGGCTGAATATCGGAAACGGCAGGCGATCCTGGCTGCGTGAGGCGGAACGAGCGGCGCCGAATGAATGACCCCGACGGCCTCGCGAAAATACTTCGGAATACGATTCAATGGTTTGACCCGCTTGTTCCGCGCCGCTCGACCTCATCGCTCCTTCCCCCTTCTCCAGCTCACCGGCAATCATCAGATGAAATTGCATGCCGCGCGAATCGTTTACCCAGTTGCAATAATGATTCGCTCCAACGCGTATTTCCGACCGGGAACGCGCTCGTTACGATGCAATCAACCGCTGAACGCAACGAGCGAAGCGCGAAATCAACAGAACCGGAGGTCACCATGAAGTCGTTCATCACCGCTGTCGTCGCCACAACCGCGTTGTCCGCGTCGTACGGCGCATTCGCGCAATCGAACCCGTCGGGTCAGCTCACGCGTGCCCAGGTGCGTGCGGAACTCGTCCAGCTCGAACAGGCCGGCTACAAGCCCGAAGTCTCCGATCAGTATTACCCGCGTGCGCTGCAGGCCGCGCAGGCCCGCGTGACGAACGCCGACGAAGCCGGCTACGGTGCGCAAGCGGCCGCCGGTGCGCGTGCCGGCCGCACGATCGCAGTCAAGCAGGAAGGCCGCAACTCGATCTACTTCGGTCAGTAAGCCGGATATCCGCTGGCGTATTGCCGGCGTATTCCGGATACGCCCCGCCGTACACGCGACGCCCCGCTCCCGTTCATCGGGGCGGGGTGTTCGTTTTCCGGTCGTCCGCTCCCTTCGCGGCTCGCGTGTCGTGCGGCGCCGTTCACGCAAGCGTCCGGTATTTGCGCATAGAATGGCCGCGTGGTCGGCGTCGGCCAGCACGAACGCGGGCGGTATCACGACGCCCGCTGGCCGGCCCGATGTCGCACTCGGCGCATTTTTCGAAAAGGAGCGGTTTCATGTCTCAAACATCCGGTTCCACGATCACGTTTCGCCGCCCGGACGGCCAGGAACTGCAGGGCTATCTCGCCACGCCGGCACGCACCGAAGGCGCGCCCGCGGTCGTCGTCATCCAGGAATGGTGGGGGCTGAACGACCAGATCCGCGGCGTCGCGGATCGCCTCGCGCGCTGCGGTTACTTCGCGCTCGTGCCCGACCTGTATCGCGGCAAGTCGACGGTCGAGGAGGAGGAAGCGCACCACCTGATGACCGGCCTCGATTTCGGCGACGCCGCGTCGCAGGACATTCCCGGCGCGGTCGCATACCTGAAGACGCTGTCGCCGCGGGTCGCGGTGACGGGCTACTGCATGGGTGGCGCCCTCACGCTGCTGTCGCTGCAGTACGCCGACGCAGATGCCGGCGTCATGTGGTACGGCCTCCCGCCGCTCGACTACATCGATCCGGCCAAGCTCAAGGTACCGCTGATGGGTCACTGGGCGACGCAGGATGCGTTCTTCACGATCGACCAGGTCGACGCACTGGAAAAGAAGCTGACCGACGCGAAGGTCGGTTTCGAATTCCATCGCTATCTCGCGCACCATGCGTTCGCGAACGAAACGGCCGTCGGCCCCGGCCGCATCGCCGGCACGCAGTTCGATCCGGTGTGGTCGGAAACGGCGTGGGACCGCACGCTCACGTTCTTCGGCCGGACGCTCTGGACGAAGCACGCATAACGTAATGCCGCTTCCCGCGCGGCGACGGTACAAAGGAAAACGCCACGGATTTGCGTCCGTGGCGTTTTCGTTTTCACACTCCTTCGGTTCGGTGGACAGGCGCGGTTTTCCGCTCCTGCCATGTGCCATACCTACCCGTTCGTTGCCGTCTGATAGTCGACCGGCGCATCCGGTGCGCGCGGCGCTTCGCCGGCGCGCTGGATCCACCCGCCGCCGAGCGCGCGGTACAGGTCGACGAGGTTCGTCCACCGCGCCAGACGTGCGCTGATCAGCGACTGCTGCGCCGAATACAGATCCGTCTGCGCGGTCAGCACCGACAGGTAGCTGTCCACACCGTTCTTGTACCGCAGGTCCGACAGGTCGAAGCGACGCTGCTGTGCGTGCTCGCTGCGCTCCAGTGCCGCGATCTGCTGGTCGTACGTGCCGCGTGCGGCGAGGCCGTCCGACACCTCGCGGAACGCCGACTGGATCGCCTTCTCGTAGTTCGCGATCTCGATGCGCTTCTGCACGTTCGCGAGATCGAGGTTCGCGATGTTCTGTCCACCCTCGAAGATCGGCAGCGCGATGTTCGGTGCGAACGACCACGCCGCCGTGCCGGCCTTGAACAGGCCGCCCAGCGTCGGGCTCGCGGTGCCGAACGCGGCCGTCAGCGAGATGCGCGGGAAGAACGCCGCGCGGGCCGCGCCGATGTTCGCGTTCGCGGCCAGCAGCGTCTGCTCGGCCTGCATCACGTCCGGGCGACGCGTCAGCAGATCCGACGGCAGCCCAGCCGGCACGTCCGTCAGCAGGTTCTGCGCGTCGAGCGGCATGCCCGCCGGCAGATCGTCCGGCAGCGGCTCGCCGATCAGCAGCACCAGCGCATTCAGCGCCTGCGCACGCGCACGCGCCTGCGCCTGCTGGTTCGCGAGCGCCGTCTCGACCACCGTCTGCGCCTGACGCAGCTCGAGCTCGGAGCCCGTGCCGTTGTCGAATTGCAGCTTGGTCAGGTCGTACGACGCCTGCGCGGTCTTCAGCGTGTCTTCCGTGACCTTCAGCAGGTCATCGGTCGACAGCAGCGTCAAGTACTGATCCGCCACCTGCGACACCAGCGAGATTTCCGACGCCTGCCGTGCGTACGACGTCGACAGGTACTGCGCGAGCGCCTGGTCCTTCAGGCTCTGCACGCGACCGAACAGGTCGAGCTCCCACGACGCCGACAGGCCGACGTTGTAGGCGCGCGAGATGTACGGCGCACCGGTCTGCGAAAGACCCTGCGGCACGCGCTGGATGCTGCCCGTGCCCGTCCCGTCGAGCGTCGGGAACAGCCCCGCGCGCGTGATCTGGTACTGCGCACGCGCGGCCTCGACGTTCAGCACCGACACGCGCAGGTCGCGGTTGTTTTTCAGCGCGATCTCGATCAGCCGCTGCAGGCGCGGATCGACGAAGAACTCGCGCCAGCCGATGGCAGTCGCCGCCTGGCCGTTCGCGCTGCGCGCGCCGGCCGCGCCCGGCTGCGTCGCGTAGACGCCGCCGGCCGGGTACGCCTGCGCGACGGGCGCGTCGGGCCGCGTGTAATGCGGCGCCATCGTGCAGCCGGCGGCAAACAGCGCGGCAGCCAGTGCGGCCGCGGTTGCAGTCAAAGCATGTTTTTGCATCGTTACTGCCCCTTCGAATCGTGTGCGCCGTCGTGACCGCGCTGCAGGTCGCCCTGCACGAGACGCCATGCGTCGTCGACGTTTTCCGTTTCGCCGCTGAAGATCGCGCGCACCCGCACGAAGAACATCGGGATCATGAAAATGGCAAGGAACGTCGCCGTGATCATCCCACCGATCACGCCCGTGCCGATCGCGTGCTGGCTCGCGGAGCCCGCGCCGTTGCTGATCGCGAGCGGCAGCACGCCGAGCATGAACGCGAGCGACGTCATCAGGATCGGGCGCAGCCGCAGGCGCGCCGCCTCGATCGCCGCGCGCACCGGCCCCATGTTCCCGCCCGCCTGCAGTTCGCGTGCGAATTCGACGATCAGGATCGCGTTCTTTGCCGACAGGCCCACGGTGGTCAGCAGGCCGACCTGGAAGAACACGTCGTTCTCGAGGCCGCGCAGCATCGTCGCGAGCAGTGCGCCGACCACGCCGAGCGGCACGACCATGATCACCGAGAACGGGATCGACCAGCTTTCATACAGCGCCGCGAGACACAGGAACACGACGAGAATCGAGATCGCGTACAGGATCGGCGCCTGCGAGCCGGACTGGATTTCCTGGAACGACAGCCCCGTCCACGAATAGCCGATGCCTTCCGGCAGCTTGCTCGCGAGCGCTTCCATCGCGGCCATCGCCTGGCCGGTCGACTTGCCTTCCGCCGCCTGCCCCTGGATCTCGATCGACGACACGCCGTTGTAACGCTCGAGCTTCGGCGACCCGTAGATCCAGTGGCCGGTCGAGAACGCGCTGAACGGCACCATCCCGCCCGCGCTGTTGCGCACGTACCAGATGTTCATGTCTTCGGGCGTCATCCGGAACGGCGCGTCCGACTGTACGTACACCTTCTTGATCCGGCCGTCGGTATCGAGGAAGTTGTTCACGTACTGCGACGCCCACGCGATCGAAAACGTCTGGTCGATCGCCGCGGCCGTCACGCCGAGCGCGTTCGCCTTCTCGCGATCGATGTCGACCTTGTACTGCGGCGTATCGTTCAGGCCGTTCGGACGCACGAGCGCCAGCGCCGGATCCTTCGCTGCCATCCCGAGCAACTGGCCGCGCGCGGCCATCAGCGCTTCGTGACCGAGGCCGGCGTTGTCCGTCAGCTCGAAGTCGAAGCCCGCAGCGGTACCGAGCTCCGGAATCGACGGCGGGTTGAACGGAATCACCATCCCGTCCTTGTACGTCGAATAGTGCGCGAAGGTCCGGCCGATCAGCGCCTGCACCTTCTGGTCCGAACGCTGGCGCTGCTCGTACGGTTTCAGCTTCACGAACACGAGGCCCGCATTCTGGCCGCGGCCCGCGAAGCTGAAGCCGTTGACCGTGAACACCGAGTCGACCACCTCCTTCTCGGCGGTGGTCAGGTACGTGTTGATGTTGTCGAGCGTCTTGCCGGTCGTTTCCTGCGTGGAGCCGGACGGCGTCTGCACGATCATAAACATGTAGCCCTGATCTTCATCGGGCAGGAACGACTTCGGCAGCCGCGCGAACATCACACCGACCGCGAGGAACACGGCCAGGTAGATCACGAGCCAGCGGCCGGAGCGCCGGATCACGTGGTTCACGCCGCTCGTATAGCGATCGCGGCTGCGATCGAACGTCCGGTTGAACCACCCGAAGAAGCCCTTCTTCTCCTCGTGATGCCCCTTCTCGATCGGCTTGAGGATCGTCGCGCACAGTGCCGGCGTCAGAATCAACGCAACCAGCACCGACAGCACCATCGCCGACACGATCGTCAGCGAGAACTGACGATAGATCGCGCCGACCGAGCCGCCCGAGAACGCGACCGGCACGAACACCGCCGACAGCACGAGCGCCACGCCGACGAGTGCGCCGGTGATCTGGCCCATCGCCTTGCGGGTCGCCTCCTTCGGCGACAGCCCTTCTTCGGCCATCACGCGCTCGACGTTCTCGACCACCACGATCGCATCGTCGACCAGCAGGCCGATCGCGAGCACGAGCCCGAACATCGACAACGTGTTGATCGAGAAGCCGGCGAGACCCATGATCGCGAACGTGCCGAGCAGCACGACCGGCACCGCGATCGTCGGGATGATCGTCGCCCGCAGGTTCTGCAGGAACAGGTACATCACGAGGAACACGAGCACGATGCCCTCGATCAGCGTCTTGACCACTTCCTCGATCGACAGGCGCACGAACGGCGTCGTGTCGTACGGGTAGTGCACGACGAGGCCATGCGGGAAGTACTTCGACAGCTCGTCGATCTTGGCCCGCAGCGCGTTCGCGGTCGCCAGCGCGTTCGCGCCGGTCGCGAGCTGGATGCCGAGGCCGGCCGTCGGTTGCCCCATGTACTTCGTGTCGAACGTGTAGTTCTCCGAACCGAGCGCCGCGCGGCCGACGTCCTTCAGGCGAACCTGCGAGCCGTCCTGGTTGACCTTCAGCAGGATGTTGCCGAACTGCTCGGGCGTGCGCAGCAGCGTCGATTCGGTGATCGTCGCCTGCAGCACGGTGCCCGGCTTGGCCGGCGTGCCGCCGATCTGGCCGCCCGCGATCTGCACGTTCTGCTGCGTGATCGCGGCCGTCACGTCGGTCGGCGTGAGGCTGTAGTTGGTCAGCTTGACGGGGTCGAGCCAGATCCGCATCGAGAACTGCGAACCGAGCAGCAGCGTCTGGCCGACGCCGTTCACGCGGCTCAGCGGATCGAGCACGTGCGAGGCCACGTAGTTCGTCAGGTCCTCCTTCGACATCCGGCCGTCCTCGGAGTTGAACGCGAACCACATCAGCCAGTTGCTGCTCGACTTCGTGACCTGCATGCCGAGCTGCTGCACGACCTGCGGCAGGTTCGGCGTCGCGAGCGACAGCTTGTTCTGCACCTGCACCTGCGCGACGTCCGGATTCGTACCCGGCGAGAAGGTCAGCGTGATCGTCGCGTTGCCCGAGTCATCGCTCGTCGACGACATGTAAAGGAAGTTGTCGAGCCCGCTCATCTGCTGCTCGATCACCTGCGTCACCGTGTCTTCCACCGTCTTCGCGGAAGCGCCCGGGTAGTTTGCCTGGATCTGGATCGTCGGCGGTGCGATCGTCGGATACTGCGCGATCGGCATCTTGAAGATCGATGCGACGCCGGCCAGCATCAGCACGATCGCGATCACCCACGCGAAGATCGGGCGATCGATAAAGAACTTGGCCATGAAGCGGACTCCCTGTTATTGCGCGCTCGACGCGGCGGCCGAACTCGCTGCGGCACTGGCTGCGGTAGTCGCCGGCGCGGCGCTTGCCGAGGTGGCGGATGCGGCATCCGGCGCCGGGGCGAGCTGCGCGGCGACGGTCTTCACCGTCGCGCCCGGGCGCACCTTGTCGACGCCTTGCACGATCACGTGATCGCCCGCCTGCAGACCGCCTTCGACGACCCAGTTCTGGCCTTGCATGCCGGTGGTCTTCAGCGGACGCGGCTCGACCTTGTTGCTGGCGTTCACCACCATCGCGATCGCCTGCCCCTTCTGGTCATGCGTGACGCCGATCTGCGGCACCAGGAACGCGTTCTCGTTCACGCCTTCCTCGATGCGTGCACGCACGAACATCCCCGGCAGCAGCACGCGGCCCGGGTTCGGGAACACCGCGCGGATCGTCACCGAGCCGGTGGTCTGGTCGACCGTCACGTCCGAAAACTGCAGCTTGCCGGCTTCCGAGTAGGTCTTGCCGTCTTCGAGGATCAGCGACACCTTCGCCGCGCCCGGGCCGCTCGTCTTCAGGCGGCCGCTCTGCACGTCCTGACGCAGCTTCAGCCCTTCGAGGCTCGACTGCGTGAGGTCGACGTACACGGGGTCGAGCTGCTGCACCGTCGACATCAGCGTCGCCTGGCTCGCCTGCACGTATGCGCCCGGCGTCACCTGCGAGATGCCGACGCGGCCGCTGATCGGCGACACGACGTCCGTATAGCCGAGATTGATCTGCGCGGTGTCGACCGCCGCCTTGCCGGCCGCGACGTCCGCCGCGGCCTGGCCTTGCGTGGCGACCGCGTTGTCGTAGTCCTGCTTGCTGACCGCATTCGCGGCGACCAGCACCTTGTAGCGCGCGACCAGCGCGTTCTGCGTGACGAGGTTCGCCTGCGCCTTCGCGAGCGTCGCCTTCGCGCTGTTCAGCGCGGCGATGTACGGCGCCGGATCGATCTTGTAGAGGCGTTGACCGGCCTTCACGTCGGTGCCTTCGGTGAATTCGCGGCGCAGCACGATGCCGTCGACCCGCGCGCGGACCTGCGCGACGAGGAATGCACTGGTGCGACCCGGCAGCTCGGTCACCGCGGGCACGGCTTGCGGCTGGACGGTGACGACGCCGACTTCCGGCGTTGGCGGCGGCGGCGCCGCTTCTTTTTTCCCGCACGCGGCCAGGAAAACGGCAGCCGTTGCGGCAGTGATTAAGCGGTATGGAACCCGTTCGACGCGCATGGAGCGACCTCTCACAATTAGACGACCTTCAATGGGAATCACCAGATCTCCTCATGGCCCTGACGCGCGGCGGACCTGAAGGGTCCTGTCCGCCGCGGATGCGGACACGTGTTGCGGGTGTGCGTTGCACCCGGCGGAGCGTTCGTTCGCCGAACTGCTTCCGAAAAAGAACGGCGAGCCCGCTGCCTCGGCGGGATCGCGTTGCCATGGGTTCTGCCAGACTGCTAGCGCGCGGGCCGGAATGCGGCGCCGGCGAATTCGATGAACGCGCGCGCGGCGGCCGGCAGACGCGCGGCGCGCGCATGCGCGAGCTTCAGCGTGACGGGCGCGAGCGGATGGAGCGGGGCCACGCGCACCAGCGTGCCGGCCGCCAGATCGGCGTCGACGAGATACGCGGGCAGCACTGCCGCGCCCATGCCGGCCACGGCCAGCCGCCGTGCCATCTCGAGATGGCCGACGCCCGTATTGCCGGGCGCGACGCCGGATCGAATCCCGGCCGCGTGGTCGTCGTCGGCCGCCGGCGACTCGAGCCGCACGGTCGCGATGTCCGGCCAGTCGCCGGACGCAGCCGCGCCGCCGTGCGCGGCGACATAATCGGGCGCCGCGACGCGCACGGATTCGTACGCGGCCAGCGTATGCAATGCGTGCGCGCCGGACACCGGCATGCCGTCGGTCAGGAACGCGACGTCGATGTCTTCGGTAGTCAGGTCGACGTGGGCATCGGTCAGCGTCACGGTCGGCCTCACGTCCGGAAACCGGTGCACGAAACGATCGAGCAGCGCGCTCAGCTGGCTGAGCCCGAACGCGACCGGCGCGGCCACGCGCAATACGCCTTCCGGCTTGCTGCCCATCGCGACGAAACGGCCATCGATCTCGTCGATCGCACCGAGAATCCGCTCGACGCGCGCAAGATACAGCTCGCCGATTTCCGTCAGCGACTGGTGGCTCGTGCTGCGTTGAAGCAGGCGCGCGCCGAGGCGCGTCTCGAGCGCATCGACCAGTCGGCTGGCCATCGCCGTCGACACGCGCAACCGCGTCGCCGCCCGGCGAAACCCGCCTTCCCTTGCCACCGTCACGAATGCCCGAATCGATTGAAGTTGGTCCATTTGTCCGGATTTCCCTGCGCGGACGACTGCCCGTCCATCTGCACCCGACGCCGCGCCATAGCCAGCCCGCATCGGCCCGGCCAATGCGGCGGCCCCGACACCGGCTCCGCCGGGTCGGACGACACGTTCGCGACGGGCTCGCGTCGGCTTGCAACGGACGCAAGCCGGCCTCGGCAAGCCCGATGCACGATCGTTCAATAGCAGTCCTGAGTCTTTCCCGGCGATTCGCGGCGGCAACGCGCGCGGCAAGGCCGGCGGCGTCCGCGCATCACGCGGACGGTGTTGCCCGTATCGTCCGGGCACGCTGAATCGCATTTCCTTCAGCAGGTGCAATAGTAGGGAAACCGCCGGAAAATGGCTTGCCCGATCCTGCGATTGTTTTGCCTTAATTTCCGAATTTGTGCGTCGCACACCCTGCCACGACAGGCGACGCGGCCGCCGATCATGCAGGTCCGGATGATCGGGCTAATTTCGGACAGGTTTAGGCAATCCCGCGCACGCAACTGGCCGTACGATGTGACCGCCATGCCTGCGCGCCGGCAGCGAATCGCAGCGCACGCATGGCATCGCCCGCTCCGCCAACCGCTCACGCAACATGGAAATCGACGCCCGAACGCCGCCGCAACCGCGCCACCCACCGGATCACGATGCCCGGTCGCCAGCCCGATCGCCCGCGGCCCGGCTCGCGGCGCTGATCGCCGCGTACGCGCCGCACGACGGCATGTTCGACCTTCCGCTGCGCGGCATGCGCGTCGCGCGCGCGTCCGCGCCGCCGCCGCAGTGGAACCACGGCGTGCACCACGCGTGCCTGAGCATCGTCGGGCAAGGCGCGAAGTCGATGCGGGTCGGCGACGATACCTACACGATCGACGAATCGCGGATGCTGGTCGCCACCGCCGACCTCCCCGTGACCGGGCGGGTGACGCGCGCGAAACCGGCCGAGCCGTTCCTTTACGCGCAACTCGCACTCGATCCGCACCGCATCGCGGCGCTCACGCCCGTCGTCTTTCCGCGCGGGCTGCCGAAAGCCGTCGACTACCGCGCGCTCGACACGCTCGACGCGACGCCCGAAATCGTCGACGCCGTCGCGCGGCTGATGCAACTGATCGCCCAACCGGACGACCTCGACCTGCTCGCACCGCTGATCGTCGACGAAATCCTCATCCGGCTGCTGCGCGGCCCGTCGGGCGCGCGCATCGCGCAGATCGGCGACGCCGATTCGACGACCCAGCGCATCTCGCGCGCCGTCGCATGGATTCGCGATCACTATCTCGATCCGATGGCGGTCGACGCGCTCGCGCGACAGGTGGAGATGAGCCCGTCGACCTTCCACCATCATTTCCGTGCGGTCACGTCGATGAGTCCGTTGCAATGCCAGAAGGTGCTGCGACTGCAGGAGGCGCGCCGCCTGATGTGCCTGTCGGCGATGGATGCGCGGCAGGCGTGCCGCAGTGTCGGCTATGTGAGCGCGTCGCAATTCAGCCGCGAATACGCACGGCTGTTCGGCGACGCACCGGGCCGCGACGTCGCGAGGCTGCGCGGCGAAGCGGTGCCGCTGTCGCGCGTCGCACCATGAACGCGTATCGCAAGAAAACGCTTTCATAAGGACGTGCCGGTGGCACGGACATCGTTGTCCGGACCCGTGCGTGCACATGCATGCGTCGCCTGCCTTTAATGAAGGACTACGAATTATTTCAATTGACCCGAAAGACAGTGCGCGGCACTCACGTATCGATCATGCGTGAATCAGGACTGACGGGACACGCAGCAAGCGTTCAATGCAGCCTCGTCGGCGGCCAGCATCTCCGGCACGCATTCCCGCAGGAAATCGACGAACGTGCGGATCTTCGCATCGAGATACTGACGCGACGCATACAGCGTATAGACCGTCAGCTTCTGCAACCGGTAATCGGGCAGCACGCGCACCAGCGCGCCGCTCGCGAGCGCGGGCAGCGCAGCCGACATCGGCAGCGGGCCGATCCCGAGCCCCGCGCGCAGCGCGGCGCCGAGCGCATCGGCGATATTCACCTGGAAATCGGGCACCGACAATTCGAACGTTTCGCGGCCGTTCGGGCCGTCGAGATGCCAGCGGTCGCGCGGAAACAGCGACGTGACGAGCCGCAGGCACGCATGTCCGGCGAGATCGCTCACCGTGCGCGGCGTGCCGCGCGCCTTCAGGTAGGCAGGCGACGCGCACAGCACGCTGCCCACGTCGCCGAGCCGCTGCGATACCAGCCCGGAATCGGGCAGCTCCGTCGTGCTCAACTGCAGCGACACGTCGTAGCCTTCGTCGATGATGTCGGGCACGTGCTGCGACAGCGTCAGCTCGACCGCGACCGACGGATAGCGTTCGCGGTAGCGCACGACCGCGGGCACCACGTAGGACTGGCCGAAACTCGTCGTCGCGTGGACGTGCAGCCGTCCGGACGGCTTCACCTGTGCATCGGCCGCCTCGGCTTCCGCTTCGTCGATATAGCCGAGGATACGCTGGCAGCGGTCGAGATAGCGCTGCCCGGCGTCGGTCAGTGCGATGCGGCGCGTGCTGCGGTTCAGCAGGCGCGTGCGCAGATGCGTTTCGAGTTGCGCGACCGAACGCGACGCGTAGGCCGTCGTGATGTCCAGGCGCTGGGCCGCGCTCGTGAAGCTGCCCTCTTCCGCGACCCGGACGAAAATGCGCATCATCTGTAACGTGTCCATCGACCTGTCCCCGGGGATTGTCACGCCGCGCCGTCGTGCGGCCAGGGTGCCGGCAGCGCCGGCACACGCCGGTCTGGCGCGAATTGTGCGGAACAGTACAGCAGCGGTGCAGACGTGTCCAGTTCGCCGTAGGCGGCACGATCCGGATGCCGAATCGTGCTGCGAAGCCGCTCGCCGCGCGGCATCCGGGCCGGGTGGGCATGCGTATGGAGGGACCGACAGGCCAACCGCAGCGGTCGGCAAAAGCTCCCCGCCCACCATGATCGCGCGCTCGATCGACACCCTGCGCATCTCGCGCGTCACGCGGCGGCCACCCCATCGAATGGATTGCGCAACACGATCGTGTCGTCGCGCTCCGCGCCCGTCGTGATCATCGAAACCGGCGCGCCCGCCACGGCCTCGATGCGCGCGATGAAATCCCGTGCGGCCCGCGGCAGCGCCGCACGCTCGCGCACGCCCTTCACGGAGCCTTGCCAGCCTTCGAACCGCTCGTAGAGCGGCTTCGCGCGCGACTGCGCATCGAGGCTCGCGGGCAAATGGTCGACGCGCACGCCGTCGAATTCGTAACCGACGCACAACTCGATCGACTCGAAACCATCGAGCACGTCGAGCTTGGTGAGCGCCAGCGAATCGATGCCCGAGATCCTGACAGCCTGACGCAGTTGCGCGGCATCGAGCCATCCGCAGCGCCGCGGCCGGCCGGTGTTGACGCCGAACTCCTGTCCGCGCGCGCGCAGCGTTGCGCCGGTCGCGTCGGTCAGCTCGGTGAGGAACGGTCCGCCGCCGACCCGCGTCGCATACGCCTTCGTCACACCCAGCACGTGGCCAAGCTTCGAGGCACCGAGGCCGGTGCCGGCCGCCGCAGCCGATGCCACGGTGCCCGACGACGTGACGAACGGATAGGTGCCCCAGTCGATGTCCAGCATCACGGCCTGCGAGCCCTCGAACAGGATCCGCTCGCCGCGATCGGTCGCGTCGTTGAGGTCGGCCCAAACCGGACGCACGAACGGCAGGATCTTCGGTGCGAGCGCGATCAGCGTCGCCAGCATCGCGTCGCGATCGTACTCGTCGAGCCCCAGCCCTCGGAACCACGCATTGTGATGGTCGACGAGCACGTCGAGTTTGGTCGCGAGCCCGCCCGGTTCCGCGAGATCGCCGACGCGCAGTCCGCGACGCCCGACCTTGTCCTCGTACGCCGGCCCGATCCCGCGCAGCGTGGTGCCGATGGGTTCGCGGCGCAAACGCTCCTGCGCTTCATCGATCGCACGGTGAATCGGCAGCACCAGCGTCGCGTTCTCGGCGATCGACAGGTTATCCGGCGTCACCGACAGCCCGAGTTCGGCCATCCGCCCGATTTCCGCGAGCAGCGCTTCCGGATCGAGCGCCACGCCGTTGCCGATCACGCCGCGCTTGCCGCGCACGATACCGCTCGGCAGCAGCGCGAGCTTGTACGTGTTGCCGCCGACGACCAGCGTGTGGCCCGCGTTGTGGCCGCCGTTGTAGCGTGCGACGAGATCGGCCTGCGCCGCCAGCCAGTCCACGACGCGCCCCTTGCCTTCGTCGCCCCATTGGGCGCCCACGACCACCACGTTCGGCATGCTCCGTACTCCATGTGAGAAATTCAGACACTCGGTCGGCCCGGTTGGCCGTTTGTGTGCCATATTGGCGGAGCCGGATCACTCGATCAAACGATTAAACCTGAACCATCGTGTGAGTAAATTTCACGCGAAACGATGCAATGGCCCGACGACTCCCTCCGTTAAATTCGCTGCGCGCGTTCGAAGCCGCCGCGCGGCTCGGCAGCTTCACGCTGGCCGCCGACGAGCTGTGCGTCACGCACGGCGCGATCAGCCGGCACGTGCAACAACTGGAAGCGTGGCTCGGGCGGCCGCTGTTCGAACGCCACAACCGGCGCGTCGAACTGACGGCCGCCGGCCGCGCGTACCTCGCCGAGGTCGGCGCTTCGTTCGACCGGATCGCACTTGCCACCGCGCAGCATTTCGGCCACGCGCAGCAGCGCGTGCTGCGCGTCAGCGCGCCCGCGACGTTTTCGCTGCGCTGGCTCGTCCCGAAGCTGTCGTCGTTCCAGGTCGCGCATCCGGCCATCGAGGTGCGGCTGTCGACGTCGAACGAGCCGATCGACAAGCTGCGCGACAAGGTCGACCTGATCGTTCGCGGCGGCCCGCAGGCCATCGACGGGTACGTTGCGGAGGAATTCCTTTCTGAGGTCCGGCTGCCGGTGTGTGCGCCGAAGTTGCTGGAGGGCCGGTTACTCGAGACGCCTGCCGATCTCGCCGGCTTCACGCTGCTGCACGCGGCGACCTATCCGGGCATGTGGCCGGAATGGCTCGCGGCGGCCGGGCACCCGAACCTCGTCCCGCGGCACTCGCTCACGCTCGAGCATTTCTACCTGACGCTGCAAGGTGCGCTCGACGGGCTCGGCGTCGCGATGGGGCCGATCGCGCTCGTCGCCGACGACATCGCCGAAGGCCGGCTCGTGCAGCCGTTCAGCGAACCGGCGCTGCCGCCGTGGCGCTACTTTACGTATGTGGCGTCCGCGCGAGCGGACGACGACGCCGTACGCGCGTTCAAGGACTGGCTGAAGGCAACGGGAAGCGCGACTGCGTCGGGCGAGCGGCGCTGAGCGCCCGTGCCTGTGTGTCGTGCATCTCACGACATGCAGGATTCCAAATCGAATTGAATAAACGTATGGAGCATGTTTGCTTTCGTGCATCGCGCGATCGCGACACACGCGGCAAGCCGCGGACCGAACCGTGGCTTGCCGCCGGACGACGCTTACTGGCTTGCGGCGCCGGCCTTCTTCTCCGCGTTCTGCAGGTTCTGCGGATAGTTCGGATCATTGGCCGCGGGCTTGTAACCGGCGTCTTCGAGTTTCTTCAGCTCGGCGGTGTTCTTCGCACGCGCAGCCTTGCGCTCGGCTTTGCGTTTGGCCCGGGCCGCCTTGCGCGCTTCGCTCTTCGCGGCCTTGGCGTCCTGTGCAACCGGCGCGCTTGCGGTTTCCTGCGCAAAGGCCGGAACGGCCGAGCCGAACAGGAAAGCGGCTGCGGTAGCAGCCAGCGTGAGTTTTCTGATCTGGATTCGCATCGCTGAACTCTCTTTTTTGATGACCATCACGGTTTGAAAAACCATCGAGATACCGCCCCTGCCCTGACCAGTCGTCATGTCGCGGTCAGGACTTGAGCATCATAACCGTGTCGCAAAAATTGTGGCGTCAACGTGCTGACGGAATTGGGGATACACGTATGGGAGACAAAGCGATTGGTGCGCTCGAGGTCGGCCGCCGCGGTACTCGACGCGGTGCGAGGCACCGACGGGTGTTTCACTGGTGGCGATATCGATACGCTCATGCGCGACGTGAGGATCGTCGTGCTTGCACGATCACCGCAGCAGCAGTCGATCCATGCGTCACGTTATCGTTCGATGCGGCTCGAGCGACGGTTCCTCCCATAAACGACCCCGATTCGTTTCTTCGGCGGTCAAGATGGTTACGTTGCGTCGTTGCGTCGTTGCGGCGTGCGGTGATCTGTTCGGTACCGCTTGCCGCACTGTGATGCAGAAGGTTGCCTGTGTGTGGAGGCAAAGCGGGTTGTCGATCCGTAGGTCTGACAAAAAAGGCAGGGCGGCGCAAGCGGTGAAGACGTCGGCCCGATGGGCTGCACGAATGCGCTGAAACCGATCATGAGCGAGCAGCGCTCGTCGGGTGGATATGCCCATGGCCGTGCAGCCTATCCGTCTGTGCAACCGTGCTTGCCGACGCTGAAGCGCCACACAAGGATGTCGATCGTTTCCCGTTTGCTCCCATCGATGGTTCCTTATGTGGATGAGGGCTGGGATCTACACAGCTTGCTTATACCTGTGCCACCGCCTATCGGTGAGCTTTTACGGGAATCTGCTTTTTCGGAAGGTGAGCATATTCGGGAGCATCGGGGAATTCGATTGCGGTGAGCTCCGGCACCGGCAGCACCTTCACGTTGATTCGCAACGATGTCGACGGACACAGCATGGCTTGCCAGGTGGCACTTCAAAGGTAGAAAAACGGACCGGACGCGGGATGGAAAACAGCCGGGATCGGATTCCGTCGGGCACAGTCCACAGGCTAAATTTGGCGAGCGGCATCACAGGCGATCGACAAAAACTTGTCCATAGACGAGGCAGCGCGAGTACAAAAAACCATTCGCGGGCAGTCCAGGATGATTTCGAACTGCTGTGGACGAAGCGACGGGATTCGCTGCGCTCGGCAGTCATAGTGCCGAGGGTGCCATGGGGCACATTTTTGGGTCCCATAAACGGGAACCTCTACGCCGAAACTGCGGATTTCCTCCCATAAGTTTCTACGTTTCGGCGTTTGTGAGTGGGTACTCACCTCTTCGGGAGGCCTTGCCGGGCCTGGAGCCTTCCTGGAACGGTGCGTCAAACAGAGCCGAGTCGGTCTGGATCGCAGGATCTGAACGCCTTGCGTCCCACAGACGACTCCCATTGGTAGCGGTTTATGGGGTTCGTCTTTCTGTGCAAGCACACGTGTGTTTACATCTTTGGTAAACCACGTTTACTTCTTTAACTACTTTTAGACGGCTCACAGCCTTGTCTGGCAAGGGTTTGAGGGGTGTTCGGTACCCATTTATGGGAGCACAGGTGGAAGGGTTTGGGGCTTCAGGTCTGTGGATTTGGGGGTTGGGGTACCGTGTTGTGGGGAATCCGGGTTGTGGATATGGGGCGAACGTATCCGGTTATGGGAGATCGACCGTCAATCGTGCTGGGTAGTCGTCTATGGGAGCACATGAAGGTACCCTTTTATGGGGGGGCTTTTCTCGGTTGGTAGTCCGATGCGGGCACAGTGATTTTCTTCAGGTAGCCGGTTATGGGAAATCTGGAAGGTACCTATTTATGGGAGTCGGTCTCAATCAATTTCCTCCCCTTTGCTCGGGGACGCCGTAAAGCTTTCCCATAGACAGGGCTAAGGCCACGGACAGGTTACCGTCTATGGGGAAAACGCATGGTTGCCGTTTATGGGAGCGATTTCCACCTTCAATCCGGAAAGCAGCTGCGTCGACCCCGCTGACAGGTAGCCTCCTATGGGAAACAACAAAGGTAGCCTGTTATGGGAGAAAAAGGCGGCTGTGTTGCGGGGCACCACGAATCTTCCCGGCGATCTCGATTCCGTCCGTTTGCCCCCATGGATGGGTACCTTCGTATGGCAATTCTTGTGCCGGGTTGCCCTGTCGAGCCAGGAAAGGTAGCGGCTTTTGGGAGGTATTTTGATCAAAAGGTAGACGGATATGGGGCTCTGAACAAATCGTGAAACACGGATTTCTCCTTAAACATCCGATATTTAGCTCATAGAGTGAAAGTGATGCTGGAGCAAGGGCGTTGCTCCGTCGCGCGAAAAGGTATAAAGTCCGCTCTCAATAAGGCAACCTTACCCGGACACCACGATGCCGCGCAAGCCCGCAAGCAAAGGCTCAGACAAACAGGTTTCGCTGTTTCAGACACCCGAGCCGCCCGACTTGCTGCGCAAGGCGGTCCAGGCGATTCATATCGCACCGAAGTCGGGAAAGATCGGTCTGCAGCAGCGCAAGATGTTCAGCTCGCTGATCAAGAACGCACTTCGGCAGGAGGCGTTCGAACCGGGCCGGACGAGCTTCTCGATCTCGATCGCGTCGCTGTCGCACGAGAGCGGGCTGAACAGCAACAACACGAAGTACGTGAAGGATACGGTCAACTCGCTGATCAGTACCGTCGTCAACTGGGACTACCTGGCCGCGGACCGTTCGACGGTCTGGAAAGCATCGGGCCTGCTCGCCGGCGCGGAGCTCGAGCAATCGGTGCTGAAGTACAGCTTCTCCGACCAGATTCGCAGCGAACTGCTCAATCCCGAAATCTACGCGTTGATCGATATGCGGATCGCCCGCGAGTTCCGGCGATCGCACTCGCTCGCGCTGTGGGAAAACACGGTGCGCTACGAAGGGATCGGCATCACCGCGAAGATTCCGCTGCCGAAATTCCGCGACCTCATTCTCGGCCAGGACAAGGCGTCGCAGTCGTACAAGGAATACAAGCTGTTCAAGAGCAAGGTCCTGGTGCCGTGCATTCAGGAGGTGAACGAAGTATCGGATCACACGCTTGAGCTGATCGAACACAAATCCGGCCGCAGCGTGGAAGCCGTGCAGTTCAAGGTGACGCGCAAGCAGAGCACCGATACGGTCGAAGACGGCGACGTCAAGAACGAAGCGCTGGTCGAGGAGGTCGCGAAGTTCGGCATTCCGCGTTCGGAGGCGCGCCGGCTGATCACGCAATACGGCGTGCAGCGCATCAAGGCGGCGATCGCCTATACGCTCAATCGGACCACGAAGAAAAATGCGGCGCCGGTCGACAACGTCGCCGCGTATTTCCGCAAGGCGCTGACGCACGGTTACACGCTGGCCGACGGACAGGGAACCGAAGCGGCCGCACCGGCGAAGGAATCCGCGCAGAGCAAGCAGGAACAGATTCGCGACAAGTATCTGGCGGCGAAGGTCGAGGAAGCCGGCGCGTATTTCCGCGAGCTGGAGATCGACGACCAGACCAAGCTGATCGAGCGTTACAACGAGACGGTGGCGGGTTCGAAGGACCTGACGCTGTCGCCGAAGAAGAAGGCGAGCAAGCTCGCGCAGACCAGCTTCTTCCGCTGGCTGGCGCTCGATACGTGGGGCGAGCCGACCTCGGATGACCTGCTGGAATTCCTGCTGAAAAGCAGTCTCGCGGGCAACTGAACGAGGCCTCGCCGTCGTGCGCGCCGTGCGCCGGACCCTGTTGTGGTCCGGCTGCGCGGCGCAGCGCGAAGGCGAGGCCTTTTGCCGGTGGCGCGTTACTTTGGCGTGGCCGCCGCCAGATCGGCGACGTACGCGTCGATGACGGTCTTGAGCTTGTCGGCAAGCGCTTCCTGGTGGGATGCGTCGACGCCCTTGAGCTGCAGATCCAGACGTCCGTCCGGATAAGTCTTCAACTGGCCGATCGCGCGCGATTCGAGCGCGAAGTCATGACGGACGCTATAGCGCGTGCGTCCGGCCTTCTTGGCGCCGTCGCTTTGCGCACGCAGGAAATTCTCGAGATCGCGGACGGATTTTTTCCGGTCGATCACGGCCGTCAGCAGCCGGTCGGCCGTCGGCTCGCCCAGGCGTTCGAAGATCAGCTTCAGAAAGTACGCGGCCTGCAGACCGACCACGTCGTTCGCACTCGCCATCCGCTCCAGCAGCGTGTTCGGCAGTGCGTTCAGCGACAGCGTCTTGCTGATCGATGCCTTGTCCTTGCCGATTTTCTCCGCCAGCGTGTTCTGGTCGGCAAAGACCTTCTCGTCGAGCAGACGTTTCCACGCGACCGCATCGTCGAAGATCGTCTGGCGTTCGTGATCGTGGTTCGCGCGATACGCGATCGTATAGAGCTGCTCGGGCGTGTGATCGGTGCGGAACGTCGCATTAATCGTCTCGTCGCCGTTGATGCTCGTCGCACGCAGCCGGCGTTGCCCGTCGATCACGACGAGCTTGCCGGGAAATTCGGGGAGCCGAGTGACCTTGATCGGCTCGATCTGCCCTTCCCGTTTCAACGTCAGTGCGAGTTCGTGCAGGCTCGACTCCGAGTAGAACACGCGCGGGTTGAACGGGTTCGGGATGCAGTCCTTGACCAGCACCTTCTGCGGCGCGCCCAGATCGGGCGTACCGGCGGGCGCGGTTGCGGCCGGCGCACTGGCGGGCGCCGCTTCGACGACGGCAGCCGGTGCGGCCGCCGGCTCGGGCAGCCGCGTTTCGAGCGCCGCGTTTTCCTGCGCGAGTCCGCGCAACAGGCCGGCTGCCAGATGCAGGTTGCCGGTCGGCTTCTTGTCTTTCGAGGTGTCCTTAGCCATGGGCGGCTCCGGTAGCGCGCGTCGACGCGATGTATTGGGCCATTTCCGTGACCAGTTTTTCGATTTCCGCGCGGGCTTCCTTCAGGCCCTTCAGGTATCGATTGTGGTGATGGATCGTGGTGCCGAGCGCGAACGTCTGACGATAGACCTCGCGTTGCGCGATCTGGCTGTCGAGCAGATGCTCCCCTATTTCTTCAGCGCGTAAAATTTTTAAAATTTCTTCGCGCATTTTAGTTTTTCCATTGACGCTATTCAGCATTAATGCGGAAGAAAGTTGAGGATTTCGAACGGCGCGCATCGACTCGATCATGCGGATCATTGCAACCGTGCTGTACAGATCGGCTGGCGACGGCGAAAGCGGCACCAGGCAGAAGTCCGCCACTTCGAGGACGGATGCAATACGTGGATCTTCGAGGTTGCCGGGGCAGTCGACGACGATCACGTCGAAGTTCGCGTCCTGTTTCTTGATTTCGCCGCCGATCCCGCGGCCGGCAGGCGCTAGCGACAGGACCGTCATCGGGAGCGTGTTCTCGCCACTTGTGACCCACCGGACGGAAGTGCCTTGAGGGTCGGCATCGATCAGCGCGACCTTATTGCCGCCGGCTTCGAACGCCGCCGCGATGTTGACGGAGATGGTTGTCTTTCCAGTTCCACCTTTTTGATTACTGACGGCGATCTTGAAAGCCATTGAATTCCTCCTAGGAGTTTTACGTAATATAGGCAGGTATTCAAAGGTTGTCTACAAAAGTGTTCAATGCTATGGATGTTTTATTGGTTGTTGTGGTTGTTACGTGACAAGTAGGCCGAATAGCTAGGCGTTATTCGAAAGTAGCGATTCGATAAAAAACCATCGATCTCGGTTGCAAAAGAACGAACGACAAATGTGAGGGAAGCCGACGGTCTTTGGGGTCCATAACGAGATCTTGCGGAGAGACTTGGCGTTTTGGCGTGCGTAGATCTCATTCGAAATTCGATACGAATCCATGTCGGGGATGATGTTGGGCACGGGGAAACAGATGGTTGTCACGTGACAAGTCGCTGAACCTCCGATTTCTCTCGGGGCGTACGTCGTGGGAAATCTTCCATACGGCTGCGCCTCGGATTCCGCAGGAACCTCAGAAATTTCCTTACTTCAATTGTCGATGCGCGCGGCGCGCGACCATAGACCCCTCGTCGTTAACGAGGTGAGTTGTCACGTGACAAATGGATTCCGACGAATCTCCTAACGGGCACTCCGCGATCATCAGGGAGTCGTCGCGGTTGGCGTGTGCTCGCGGCGTACAGGGCTTATTGCTAGGGAGGAACGGCATCGTCGACAGTTTTCGGTCTCGGCTCGTCACTGAATCGTTAGCGAGTTGTCACGTGACAACAGGAGCCGGTGTCTGGAGGACTCCTGCGGCGGGCTGGCTGTATATGAAGGGAGAGTCCCGCGCGAGGGTTGCAAACGAGCGTCTCGGTAGCGAGGTCCGGACATCATCGGGCCGTTGATTCCGCTATCGTCGCGTGGATGCTCACGTGTCGAAGCTATGCGTCAGAACAACTGCTGAGGTGCGCCCCCAACGACGATATCGTGGCGACCATGATGCGTCCCCATTTATACGGTGGGGCGAAATTAGTCGTTGCCGCTCGTGTCGGCCAACAGGGGAGGGCTGTCTCGTGGCAAGTATCAATTCACCGTGCCCTGGAGAGGTTCGACGTGCGCGAGATCGCCGCGTATACCGGCCGCAATGGGTGATGAATCCATGTGCCAGGGACATGTGACAACCCAAACGGGTCGGGTCGTGAAACATTCGTCGAAAATCGATGCTCGCTGGAAATCCTTGTGCGGCAAGGGCTTGCGCCACATTCTTCATCCTGTTTCACGCGAAATGAGCGCGAAAAGGCTTGGAAATGGGGGCGTATGCTATTTCAGTGCGACGGCGTTGGGGATCGGCCCAATCGCAGATAGATTCGTCTTGATTGGTACGTGATTTGTAGTTTATGAGACGTTTTGCGGCGGGCGCAGCTAGAGGTTGTCGACGTGTCGGGGGATCCCTCCACCACTGCGTCGCATCGAGCCGCCAATTCGGCATCAAGTGGGCTTGGTATTTAGCGCCAGTTGTCACGTGACAACGCATGTGCCGAGCCCCAGATTCGTGAAATCGCGAAATATGGAACGGAGAAGCTGAGGCCGGGGAGTCGTCGAGCAGGACTCTGGAGCGCCGCCGGTACAACATGATCTTACAGAGTGGCGCGCGTCCCCTTAAACTGCATGCGACAAATCCAGCCCCGTACTTTGCGAATTCCATCGAAGCCCGTACATCGCTGCCGTCCGTGCTCGCGATCAATAACTCGCCACGATCGACAGAGCGACGTCCGCGCCACCTCGCAGGCTATCGATATCCCGTCGCGGAGAATTACCGAACAGCCGACTATATTCCCGATTGAACTGGGTTGGGCTCGCATACCCGACCCTGAACGCCGCCGACGCTGCATCGAGCCGCTCCGCCAACATCAGCCGACGCGCCTCGTTGAGCCGTATCCATTTCTGATACTGCAACGGACTCATGCCGGTGAGCTGACGGAAGTGATGATGGAAGGTCGAACTGCTCATCTGAACTTGCGCCGCGAGATCATCGACGCGCAACGATTCGTCGTAGTGAGCGCGCAACCACCGGATCGCGCGCGACACGCGGTTGCACTGACTGCCGGTGGACGCAATCTGGCGCAGGCGGGCGCCCTGATCGCTCGTCAGCAGCCGATAGTAGATTTCCCGCTCGATATACGGTGCGAGAACGGCAATCGCGTTCGGGTCGTCCAGCAGCGCGAGCAGCCGGTTCAGCGCGTCGTACAGCGGTTCGGTCATGTCGCCGACGACGAGTCCGCGGCCTGCCGGCGCATCGTCGTGATCCGGCGCGACTTGCATCATCAGTTCGGCCATGACGCGGAAATCGAGCTTGAGACCGAGTCCGAGAAACGGTTTGTCGGGGCTGGCCTCGATGATTTGCGTCGAACCGGGCAGATCGAGCGACGTGATCAGAAAGCGGTCGGCGTCATAGATGTACGCATCCCCGCTCTGCATCACCCGCTTCGCGCCCTGGACGACGAGGCCGAAGCTCGGCTCGACCATGCATTCCATCGGCAGCGTCGGCGCTTCCCTTCGATGAAAGCTCAGATTGGGAATGGCCGTGTTGAGGTGATCGACACCTTCGGTCCATCTCGCGACGCGCTCTGCGAGCGCCTGCCGCAATTCGTTCTCGCGGCTGCGGCGGGTCGAACGGTGGCCTGCCTGGTCGAATGCCGTGATGGCGACATCATCGTCTCGTTGGCCGAGCATGTATCGGACGGGTACCGGATGCATGACTTCTCTACTCAGGTAATCGGATCGACAGGCAGCCGTCGACGTGCGGGGAGGCCGGCAACGCATTCACCACCCGGAATCGCGGCACGGTCATCTTCCCGGCAGGCACGCGCAGCGACTGGCGGACTACTTCGTCGCCTGCGATGCGCAAAGCTGCCAGCGTCGTGATTTCGCCGTCGGCGCTGCCGCGCGCTCGTCGACCGCGCGCCACCAGCGCTCGCCACGATGCGGCGCGTCGAGATCGAGGCGTTCGCCCATTCTCGGTGTTGACAGTTCGATGCCGCGTACGAGCGCCAACGCCGTGACACGCTCGAACGGCTCCTGCCAGCGATGCATGGCGAGGTCGAACGTGCCGTTGTGGATCGGGACCAGCCAGCGTCCGCGCAAATCGATGTGCGCCTGCACGGTTTCTTCCGGCTGCATGTGCACGTACGGCCATTGCGCATCATAGGCGCCTGTTTCGATCAGCGTGACGTCGAAGGGCCCGAGGCGCTCGCCGATCTCCCGGAAGCCGTCGAAATAACCCGTATCGCCGCTGAAGAATACGCGCAGGTCGTCGTCGACGATCACCCACGACGCCCACAGCGTACTGTTACCGTCGAACAGGCTACGCCCGGAGAAGTGCTGGGCGGGCGTAGCCGTCAGCGTCAGCCCGGCCACGTCCGCGCTTTGCCACCAGTCGAGCTGGCGAACCTTGTCCGCGTCGATGCCCCATTCGATCAACCGATCGCCGACACCCAGCGTCGTCACGAACACGCCGGTGGTGGCGGCAAGCGCGAGCACCGTGTCGCGATCGAGGTGATCGTAATGATCGTGCGACAGGATCACGCCGCGCAGCGGCGGAAGATCTTCCAGCGCGATCGGCGGCGCATGAAAGCGCTTGGGGCCGATGCGCCGAAACGGCGACGCGCGCTCGGCGAACACCGGATCGGTCAGCCAGAATTCGCCGCGCAGCTTCAGCAACAGCGTCGAATGGCCGAGCCGGTACAGGCTGCGATCGGGCGCCGCGTCGAGTTCCGCGCGGGTCAGCGAATCGACGGGGAGGGCGCCGGCCGGCACGGTATGACGCGGTTTGTTGACCAGCATGTTCCATGCGATGCCCAGCGTCTTGCCCAATCCTTCGGCGGGCCGCGGCGCGACATTGGCAAAGCGCTCGCCGTTGTGCTGCGGCGAACTGCCGGACAGCGTCCGGCCGCGGCGAGCCGCCGCAAAGCCCAGAATGCGGTGAATCAAAACGAGAGGCGATGCCATGTCCGGTTCGTCCGAAGAATAAACTACACTAAACAGTGTAGTTTATTTTTGGGTGCGCCCGGCAGGGCGCACTTACTTGGAGGTGAAAGTCCTCTACTCGCCCGGCAAGGGGAAGAGTTAGCCGAAGGCAAGGGTTTCCCGGGTGACTGGGAG